>JBGMRK010000068.1:0-12079 GCA_048061375.1 Longimicrobiales bacterium
GATGTGATGGCGGGAACCCGGCTTGAAGAAACCCAGCGGCCAGGACCATCACGCAGTGCTCAGGGCAGGTTCCGGAACGACTCAAGAAGCTCATTCCGCCGAGCCGCGCTTAATAGACACAGTGCATTCACGGGCGGGCCGCCCCCAGCCACGCAACGAAGTCGGGTGATTGAAAACTCGCCCAGCGGTAGCTTTCAAGCTGCCCGCTTTCGGTCGGCGCTGCAATCGATTGCCTGTGGGAGTTTTCCTGATTCTTATGTGGGGATTTTCTCCCTCGGGCCGGTTACCGATCGGGCTCGCGCGTGTGGCGCCGCATGCGCAAAGGCCCCACCATACGCACATGAACTTCCGTACACCGATAACCCTCACTGGCTCGGCGTGGGCGCTCTCCTTACTCCTCGCGGCCTGCGCCCCGCCTCTCCAGGTGCCCGCTCCGGCGCCGGGCCGGGCGCCCGATCCTCCCGCGATCCGCTGGGTTCGTACGGCCGCCGAGCACGACGTGCTCTTCCGGCAGACGTACGGTTGGATCACCGAGCGCGTGGAGGCCCGGATTCGTGGACTCGATAGGGAAGCTTGGGCCGTGATCGTGGACGCGGACGAGACGGTGCTCGACAACTCGGACTATCAGGTCCGTCGTTCCAGAAAGGGGCTTGGCTACACGCCCGAGAGCTGGGCCGCATGGGTGCGAGCGGAGGAGGCGCCGGCGCTCCCGGGGGCCGTAGCTTTCGTTCGCCGCATCAAAGAGCTCGGTGGCGTCGTCGTCGTTGTCACCAACCGCGATGAGGACGTGTGCGAGCATACGCGCCGAAATCTCGACGCGGCCGGGCTGGACTTCGACGTAGTGTTATGCCGGCAGGCAGGCGTCTCCGAAAAGGAGACGCGGTTTCGCTCCGTCGAGGACGGCACGACGCCCGCCGGCCTTCCACCGCTGGAGGTCGTCGCGTGGGTGGGCGACAACATTCAGGACTTCCCGGGCGGCTCTCAGGACCTGCGCGACGCGGATCCGAGGTTTGTCGCGGGCTTTGGCGTGCGCTTCTTCCTGCTTCCAAATCCGATGTACGGCAGTTGGGAGCGGAATCCACCCGAGTGATCAGGGCGGCCGGCGGACATGCCGCCTCCCTAGGCGGGCGCCTGCTCTCGTAGGGCGGCGAAAGCCCCACAGATCCGGTCCATCTGCTCCGGCGAATGAGCGGCGCTGACACTGCACCGCACCAGCGATTCTCCGGCCGGCGTTGCGGGCGGAAGCATGAGGTTGACGTAGACACCCTCGTCGATCAGGCCACGCCAGAGTGCGAGGGCCTGGTCCGGCGTGTCGAGACGGGCCGCCACCACAGGACTCACCTCGGGACCCAACCGATAGCCGAGTGCCTCGAGTTCCCCATAGAGACGCCGGGCGTTCTCCCAAAGCCGTTCCCTCAACTCTGGGCGCGAACGGAGAATGGACAACGCCTCGCGGGTCGAGGCGACCACGGAGGGGGCAGGTGACGCAGTGAATATGTACGGCCGACTGGTGTAGCGGATCAACTCCAACTCAGGCCGGTCACTCACCGAAAAACCGCCGACGCCGCCAAGACTCTTGCTGAACGTGCCCACGATGAAGTCCACGTCGGCCGCCGTCCCGGTTTCCTCGGCCAGCCCCCTCCCGTTTTCGCCCAGCACGCCCAGCGAATGTGCCTCGTCCACCATCAAGAAGCAGCCGTGGCGACGCTTGAGCTCAACGATCTCCCGCAACGGGGCCCGGTCGCCGAGCATGCTGTAGAGGCCCTCGACGATGATCAGCGTCCTGGCCGCCTGGTCACCGAGCCGGCCGAGTCGCTTATCCAGGCTCTCGGGGTCGTTGTGGCGGAAACGCAGAATGTCAGCGCCGCTCAGCCGGCAGCCGTCGAAGATGCTCGCGTGGCAATCCGCATCGATCATGGCCACGTCGCCGGGACCCACCAGAGCGCTGATCATGCCGAGGTTGGCCAGGTAACCTGCGGAAAAGACGATCGCGGACCTGCAGCCGTAGAAATCGGCCAGTTCGCGCTCCAATTCGAGGTGGCTCGCATAGGTGCCGTTCGCCATACGCGAGCCGGTGGTGCCGGTACCGCCCTCGGCCAGGGCATCCTGCGCAGCCTGGACGCATCGGGGATCGAAGGTCAGGCCCAGGTAATTGTTGGTCCCCGCCAGCACGACGGTGCGCCCGCCTATCCTGGCCTCGGTGGCCGAATAGACCTCCTCAACTGGAACGCCGAAGGGATCGCTCTCCCCGTTAAGCAGATCTTCGCGATCCTCGGAAAGCGTCCTGAGCCGGTCCAGCAGGGACATCACAGCTCCTCTGTGAGACCGTGTATGAGGGTAGCCAACTCACCGGCCGTCTGTACGTCCGCAAGATCGTTCAGCGGGACCGAAACGTCGAACTCGTCCTCTACATCGAGGATAATGTCTACGAGCGTGGTCGAGTCAAGACCGAGGGTTCGGACCAGTTCGGTATCCCCATTCAGCTCCACACCCTGTTGGGCCAGCGGTCGCATGTGGACGAACAAACGCTCGAGGATGTCGTCGTAGTTTGCCATGATTCTTCTATTATGGCGTCAGTTGCCCCGGTCAGCGCAACGAATGGGGTCAGGCTTCGCCTGCGACCTCGGCGACGGCCAGAGGCTCGTCCCATACGACCCGCTTCAGAAACCCACGCCTGGCTGCGTCGCGGGACAGCTTCCCCGATGACGTCCTCGGAAGCGTCCGCGGCGGCACGAGATCGACGAGGCAGTGCACTCCGAAGCTCGCATAAACGGAGCTTTGGACCTGCGACATGAGCTGCTCCCGCTCCGCCGGCTCGGAGATGCGACACTGGACGACGAGAACGGCGGTCTCCATGCCGTCGGGATCCGACACGGCGAATGCCGAAGCATCACCGATTCGAACCTGCTGCTGCTTTTCCGCCAAATACTCCAGGTCCTGTGGCCAGATGTTACGGCCGTTGATGATGATGAGGTCCTTGGAGCGCCCCGTAACGAACAGTCCCTGTTCCGTCATGTAGCCCAGGTCGCCGGTCTCCAGCCAGCCGTCTTCCGTCAGAACCTCCTTCGTGGACTCGGGATCGTCGAAGTAGCCGCTCATGACGCTCGGCCCTCGGACGGTTACCCGACCCGTCCGCCGGTAACCGAGACTGGCCCCCTCCCCATCACGGATGACCACCTCGTGCTCGGGCAAAACAAGGCCGCAGTTGACGACCTCTCTGATCTCCCGAGCATCCGGTTCGGCGAGCACTGCGACACCCTCGTCCGAGAGGGCGTTGGCGTCCACACGCTCGGCGAGCACTCCCCCCTCCAACGGGGCGAACGCTACCGCCAAGGACGCCTCCGCCAGCCCGTAGCACGGAAGGAACGCGCGAGGGTCGAATCGGGCGGACTTCAAGCGACTAGCAAAGGCCTCCAATGGCGCAGGCCGAATCATCTCGGCCCCAACACCGGCGATCCGCCAGTTGCTCAGGTCCAACTCCGCAATATCGTCGGCGCGGAGGCGCTGGTTGCAGAGCTGGTAGGCGATCGGCGGCCCGAACGCGATGGTCGCCCGGTTACGGCTGATGAGCTTCAGCCATTGCACCGGCCTTACCGCAAAGTCCCTTGTGCGTAGGTAGTCCACCGAAATCTGCGAGACGATGGGGCCCAGCAGGAAACCCACGAGACCCATATCATGGTAAAAAGGCAACCAGGAGACACACCGATCACCGGGTCGCACCCCCAGACCCTGCCGTACGATGCCACGGAGGTTGCTCATGACCGTCGATTCGGTGATGACAACGCCTCGCGGGAAGCGCGTGCTGCCCGAGGTGAACTGCAGGTATGCGATTTCTTCGGGCTCGGTGGCGCGAAGCTCTACGTCGGCCTGGGGTAAGGCTTTGAGATCGGCGAACGACATCGGGACCAGCCCGGGCATGCCCTCGGCGGCTTCTTCCAGGAACGGCAGCAACTCCGTCGACGCGAGGGTCAGTGCGGGTCTACTGCCGACCAGAAGCCGGTGCAGCTGCTCAACATACGCCGCGTGGCCGCCGAGATTCAGAGAGATCGGAAGAGCCACCGGAACCAGTCCGGCGTACTGGCAGGCGAAGAACAAGACCGCAAACTCCGGGTCGGTCTCGGCAACAGCCGCGATGCGGTCCCCACGGGACAGACCCGTTCCCAGCAACCCGCGAGCGAGCGACCTGGCACGACGCCGGAGTTCGCTATAAGGCATCGCCTCCTTCAGGCGGCCTCTGGAGTCGTAGAAATCGAATCCAGTCGCACCCAAGGCAGCGTAGTCGAGCGCCTCGGCTAGGCTTGTAAAATCCGCCAGCCGATGCGGGAGATCGTGGCTAGAAGGGTTTGAAACGTCCAATCAAGAGTCCTTTGCGCTTGCTACCTGTCGTCCTATGTGAGCGATACCTTGCCGACGAGGGAACACGAGCCCAGAGGGCCCGGGGCTGCTCCTCCGTGGCAGCGACGGCTCGCCCATCCAGTCAAAAGCCGGAATCTAAGGAAAAAGTTTCCACACACCGCGCCTTCGACCGTTCCTGTCCACATGCTTGTGAGCGCGTGTCAAGATACCTAAGATCTTCTTTCCTTGTAAGGATTGAAAGGCTTTTATGGTGATCCGCTACATCCCCCGTAACTACTGAACGAACGAGGCCCACAACGCATGGCAGGGGCGGAATTCGCCCGGGAGAGCGTGGTTGTGCGTCCCGTGCGCACGCGGCGTGACCTTGCGGCATTCATCAAGGTGCCTCACTCGGTCTACGCCGACGATTCGGCGTGGATTCCACCGTTGCACTTGGAGCGGAGACTGCACCTCTCGCCCCGGCACAACGCCTATTTCCAGCATGCTCACTGGCAAGGGTGGGTGGCCTACCAAGACGAACAGCCCGTCGGGCGCATCAGCGCTCAAATAGACGAGCTCGAGCGCCAGTACCACGGCGCGGATCGAGGTCAGTTCGGGTTCCTGGATGCCACTGACGATCCGGCGGTCTTCTCAGCCCTGTTCGGCGCGGCCGAAGAATGGTTGGCCGCGGAAGGCGCGGCCCGTATACGGGGGCCTTTCAACTTTTCCATCAATCAGGAATGCGGTCTTCTGGTGGACGGCTTCGAGCACCCGCCGGTGGTCATGATGGGCCATGGCCTCCCCTATTATGAGGCTCACCTTAATGATCTGGGCTACCAGACCGCCAAGGATTTGCTCGCGTTCTGGATCGATTCCGATTTCGAGCATCCGCCAGTGATGCGGTCGCTACTGAAGCGCTACGCCCGCCGCATCCGAGTACGTCCCATGGATGGCGGCAAAGTGGGCGAGGAGTTCGAGCTCCTGCGCACCATCTTCAACGACGCTTGGGCGAATAACTGGGGCTTCGTGCCCTTCACCGAGGCCGAGTTCAGCGAAATCGGTAAGCAGATGCGCCTGTTTGTGAGCGATGACTTGGTGCAGATCGCGGAGGTCGACGGGGTGACGGCCGCCTTCATGATTTGTCTGCCGAACCTCAACGAGGCGATTCGCGATCTCGAAGGTCGCCTGTTGCCGTTCGGCTGGGCAAAGGCACTGTGGCGGCTGCGGCGGCATCGAGTAAAGACGAGTCGAATCGCGCTGATGGGCGTACGGCCGCAATACCACGACTCCGCCCTCGGCGCAGCCCTAGCCATGTCGGTGATCGGCGCGTCCCTGGCGCCGGCCCGGCGTTATGGGATCGAGGGAGGCGAATTGTCCTGGATTCTGGAGGACAATGGCGGGTTGCTCAACATCCTCGATGCCCTCGGCGCACGGCCGTACAAGCGCTATCGTATCTTCGAGAAGACTCTGCCAGGCGCCATCCCGCCCCAGGGTTGACGGTCATCCACGAGCTGCCATGCCAAACCCGAAGGTTCCGACCAGATCCGAGGGGCGCCGCATCGCCGTTCTTTGCAACCCCCGCAGCGGGCGGGTCCTCAGGGAAT
This sequence comes from Longimicrobiales bacterium, assembly GCA_048061375.1. Classification (GTDB taxonomy): domain Bacteria; phylum Gemmatimonadota; class Gemmatimonadetes; order Longimicrobiales; family Gaopeijiaceae; genus JACZXQ01. The sequence goes on from JBGMRK010000068.1 coordinate 5,940, forward strand.
TGGACGCTGTGCGGGAGCTCGGACGGGAGTTGGGAGGAGAGTTCTACCGAGAAGCGGCCGAACCCAGGGAGATCGCCCAGGCCCTGGGTGACCTGACCGAGAGGGGCATCGGGACCCTTTGCGTCGTCGGCGGCGACGGCACGGTGCACGGGGCGTTGACCGCCCTCCATGCCTTGGGGCCAGAAGAGCCCTGGCCGGTGATCGCTCCGGTACCCGGAGGATCGACCAATATGACAGCCCAGGATCTGGGCGCGGGTGGTTCCCTCATGGAGCGCCTGCTCGCGATCCGGGCTTTCCGGAACGGGGAGGGCCGGCGAGGACCGGGAACCGACGGAGCACTCGTGAGCCGACCGATGTTGTGCGTGGAGCATGGGAAGAACGCGGTACGTTGTGGCATGTTCTTCGGCGCCGGGGCCGTCGCTGACGGTGTGCGGTTCTTCGACCAGCGCCTCCGCGGTCTTCAACTGGGGGATCGAAACACCTCGGGTCTCTCCATCGCCCGCGTGCTGTTTTCTCTGGCAGTCGGAGGAACCCGAGGAGAGTCCGTCGGATGCAGCGTCACGAGTGCCGTGGACGGCCACCCACCCACCGACTACCTCTGCATATTCTGCTTGGCCAGCACCCTCCACCGGTTGGTACTCGGCACCCGTCCCTATTGGGGCGAAGAGGACGGGCCAGTTCACTTCACCCTCGTGGAGAAGAGCGCCCGCGCCTTCTGGCGGAGCCTACCTCGTATCGCGCGGGGTCGACGCGGAGCGAAATTGACGCCGGAACGCGGCTACCTCAGCCAAAATGCGAACGCAGTGGAGTTGACCTTCGATGGTCCCTTCGTCGTGGACGGGGAGGTCTATCATGCACGCGCTTCCGACGGTCCTTGCCGGATCACGGCGCCGCGCATCGTGAGCTGGCTGGTACCCTAGAATGGGTTCTAGCCGGCGGCACGCCGCCCATCGACAAGCCATCGTGATCGGAAGCGGCTTCGGCGGCGCAATGGCGGCGTGGAAGCTGGTCGAATCGGGTGCGGACGTGCTCATGCTCGAGCGGGGACCGTTCGTGGAGCGAGGACCGCACAACTGGGAGCCCGAGGGCACCGTCATGCGGACGCCATACTATACAGAGGGTCCGCACTACAAGGCAGACACGGACCGGGGCCTTAGCGAGGCCGGTGCCTGTTCCTGCGTGGGAGGAGCCTCGGTGTTCTACGGCGGGGTGTCGTTGCGTTTTCGGGAAGCCGACTTCAAGCCCGACCCCGAGATCGTAGCAAATTCCGGGGCTCGCTGGCCGTTCGCTTACAACGACCTCGAGCCGTACTACGGTGAGGCGGAGAGGATTCTCGGTGTCGCCGGGAGGGCGGGGGAAGATCCGACAGAGCCTCCACGCACCTCGGCGTACACCTGTCCTCCCAGCGGCCTCTCCGAGGTGTCCCGGATCATCGCGAAGGCCGCCGAGGCGCGAGGCCTCCATCCCTTCAGGCTGCCCCTGGCGATCAATTACGAGAACAGTGGCCCGGCACAAGCATGCATTGAATGCGCCACCTGTGACACGTTCGCGTGCAAGATCGAAGCGAAAAACGATATCGCCGTTCGCGTGCTCAGCGATCTGGTAGCCCGCGGGCTCGAGCTCCGAGCCGACACGGCGGTCACCGGCCTGCACCTCGATGGACGAACGGTCACAGGCGTCGAGTGCATCGACCGAACCACCGGAGAAACGGCAGTCCTGACGGCCGACCGTATCATTCTTGCCGCGGGAGCTCTGGGGTCCGCGCACCTTCTTCTGGCCTCCCGCCTCGCTGAGTCGAACCCCGCGGGGGACGCCGTCGGCCGGTATCTGACACGTCACTGCAGCGCGATCGTGTTCGGCGCCTACCCGTGGCTACCCAAGCACGAAGGCCGTTTCCACAAGCAGATCGGGATCAACGACTACTATCTGGGGGACCCGGACGGAGGCGGGCCAAAGGGCCCTCTCGGCAACATCCAGCAGACCCAAACACCATCGATCGGGACGGTGAGCGGTGAACTGAACTGGTTCCTTGGAGCGCTGGTGGCGCCCTTCGCTCGACGGATCACAGGCCTCCTCGTGATCGCTGAAGACCGACCGCAACATCGGAACCGAGTGGTCCTCGACCTCACGGAGGCCGACGAGTTTGGTCTGCCTCGGCTCAGGATCGAGCACCGATACGACCCCCGAGACCTCGAAGCGCGCCGATTCCTGGCGGGCCGGGCGAAGCGGATCCATCGGGCGGCCGGCTCGCTCGTGGGTTACACCCATGTGATCGACACCTTCTCGCACGCGCTCGGCACGGTGCGTATGGGTGACGACCCGGAGAGCGCGCCGGTGGACCGGGATGGACGCTTCCGGGGAGTGGACAACCTGTACGTCACGGACGGGAGTACGCTGCCGACCCCAGCGGCGGTAAATCCCAGTCTCACGATCTCCGCCAACGCGTTGCGAATCGGTCACCTCATCGCCGAAGATCTCCGCAGAGAGGGTGTTACCTGATGCCGCCACGTCCCGCGTCGATGGCGCTCGCCTTTCTCGGCTGTGGCAAGGCGACTCGAATGCACAGTCGGACACTCGCCCGGCTGGCCCCGGAGGTTCGGCTCCACTATGCGAGCAGGGACCTGGACAAGGCGCGCCGGTTCTCGGACAAGCACCGGGGGGCCGGAGCCTATGCCTCTTACGAGTCCGCCATCGAGGATCCCGCGCTCCAAGTCGTCCTCGTAGCCACCCCTCCCCCGCTTCACCTCGACCTGACGCTGGCCGCGTTAGGTGCGGATAAGGACGTGATCGTCGAGAAGCCGGCGTTTCTTCATCCGGAAGACTTCGGCCGGGTGCGGGAAGCGATGTCTCGCTCGGGCCGGCGCGTGTTCGTCGCCGAAAACTACTTTTACAAGCCGCTTCGCCGCCGGCTGCTCAGCATCTTGGAGGAGGGCATCATCGGCGATCCTCTCTTCCTCCACGTGAACGCGGTCAAGCGCCAACGGCCTGACGACTGGCGAGCGAGCGTATCGGGCTCGGGCGGAGGCGGCCTATTCGAGGGCGGCATCCACTGGATCAACCTGATGGCCAATCTCGGCATGGACGTAGAAAGCGTTAGCGGCCATCGGGCCGGACTGCCGCATGGGACGGGCAAAAGCGCCAAGGAGACCGAGGAGAGTGTTCACGTGGTGTTGAACTTCACCAACGGCGCGGTGGGCACGCTTTCCTACTCGTGGGAGGTACCGTCGCCGCTTCAGGGGATCCGCATCTCCAAACTCTACGGTCGCGAGGGGTCCGTAACCTTCGAATCCAATGGCATCTTCGTCTTCGCTTCGGGAAGCCGGACTCGCCTGAGCTTCCCCGGGTTTAGGGACCTTGCGGGCTACCGCGCTATGTTTACCGACCTTCTCGCGGCCATCCGCACGGGGAACGATCCCCTGATGACGCTCGACATAGCGGAGCAGGATGTCCGGCTGATCCGAGACATCTACAACTCCATAGAACTGAAAGACTCATGACGGGAATACTCCTGGCCCTCGGAACGGGCCTGGCGGCCGGGTTGCACAGCGCAACCTGGGGCATGTACAAGGATGCCCCGCACGAGGGCTTCAAGTGGAGCACCTATGTTCGCAGTCCGATCCTGGCGGCCGCGATCGCCGTGGCGATCATTGCCGGCACCGAACTGGACCCGACCAGCCCAGCGGGCATCATCCTCTTGTTCGGTGTCACGTACGGGCTCGAGCGGGCTTTCTTGGAGATCTACAAGTCCTTCCTGAGGGTGGAGGACCAGTCCAAGTACACGATCCCCATGCAGTTCGCGATCCGAGGGAAGGTCGTTGAGAGTTCGGCGCTGCGCTGGTCGGCTTGTGCGCTGTACGTCTCGACCGAACTGCTGGTCCTGTTCGCCGTCTATTGGCTCCAGCGGAGCGGGCCCGCCCTGCACCCCCTCCTCGTCGTGTTCCTCGTGGGAAGTGCCGGGGGATGGATCTCAGCGATCGGCGGTGCTTGGAAGGACGCCCCGGTAGAGGGCTTCCTCATTTTCAAGTTCTTTCGGAGCCCGGGTATCGCATTTGCCTACGGGATCCTGGTCGGATCCTTGACGACGAACTACGTCTTCATCTTCATCGCCTCGATCGGATTCACCGTCGCCACGATCGAGACCTACAAAACCTTCTTCTTCCCCCACAGGCCTCGGGGGAAGTTCATGGGCAAGACACCGCTGTTTCCGGAGTTCATCGAGACTCGAACCCGATTCGTACCACTTTACGTTCTGATCTGGCTGGGAGTCTTGATTTCCGGTGTTCTGGCGCTCGTCGGCCCCCGAGAAGGTCTGCTTTTCTAGGGATCTCTTCAGTTCGTTCGACAGGCGGAATTCTGCGGAACCGACTTCGACTGGCGGGTGTTCAATGGCAGTACACACCCCTTGAAGTCAGCTTTCTCGCAGCAGGAGCAACTCAAGATCGCCCCGTATTCGTATGACCTGCACCCCGGCAGATGGCTTGCCGCAATCGGCCTATTCGCGGCAGCACTGAGTGCTCCCGCACCCGCCGCGTATGCGAGCGTTCCCACGTCGGCAATGGGCGAGTGCGAGGACTCCGCGAAACGCGAAATCGACCTCACTTATGCGCGGTGGGTCCGCCTCCTGCGTATGCGGGGCGAGATCGGCGAGCAGGAGTTCGCCCAACAGGCGGAGGAGCTCGTGGGGGAGATGTTCTTTCTGGACGGCATGAGCGCCAGGATTCTCGGAGGCCGTTGGAACGACCTCGACGAGCGCCGGAGAAACCAGTTCACGCAGGCGCTTACACGGTCGGTGCGCTTCACGCTGGTAGAGTACTTCGAGGACTCGGACGTGACGCCTGCGCTGCGTCCGGCCGACGAGGAAATGACGGTCGAGGGTGGCCTTCTGGAGGCCCGATACTGGCTCGTCAAGCCGGACTGGAGCGACTGGTTCACCTTCCGGCTCGCCGACGACGGCTCTGGATCGTGCGGCGTCGTCGATATCCGCAAGGGAGACCGCAGCCTACAGGGGCAGTTGAAGGGCCAGGTAAAGAAACTCCTCGACGACTATTCGTTCGCCAACATGATCGCCGAGGTCGGGCATTACGATTCCGTCGTACTCGCCGACTTCGAGGGGGACGTCGAGGGCGAGTTGCCACGGGGGTGGACATGGCGGGATGGCGACAAAGACAAGAACAAGCCCTATCGCGTGAAGCTGGAGGGCGAGAATCGGTACCTCGAAGCCACGGACGAAGGGGAGTCGGTCATTCTCGGGCATGAGATCAAGTGGAATCTCGACGAGTTTCCCTACATTTCCTTCCGGGTGAGGGTGAACCAGATTCCCGAGGGAGGCGATGAGCGGGACAACAAGAAAGTGGACAGTGCCGCCGGAATCTACATCACGTACCGGAAGAAATTCTTCGGAACGATTCCGGAGTCTGCCAAGTACGTGTGGAGTTCGACACTCCCGATCGGTTCCGCGGTACGCCGAGAGGGTATTGGGCGGCCGTGGCAAATCGTGTTCGGTTCGGGAGAAGACGGCTTGGGTGAATGGCGCACCTACGTGTTCGATCTGAGGCAGGCGTACACCGACACATTCGGGGGCACTGCTCCCTCGAAGTCGATCGGGGTCGGCGTCCTCTCGGACGCCAACTCCTTAAAGCTGAAGGCCTACGCCGATTATGATGACATCCGGGCCCTGCGAGAGGCCCCTCCGGGGGTCACGTCGGGCGTCACTGAGATTCTCGCGCCCATAGGCAACGAATGAGATCCACTGGTTTCTCCGCAGCCGTCCTAGCGGCCGTCCTGGGCAGTTCCTGGCTGGCGGACGGTCTTTCGGGCCAAACGGTCGATACCGTGGTAGTGAGCATCGCCGATGTGGAGCGGATGGTGTTGGACCGGAGCCCCCTTCTCGCTCCCGCGGTGGCAGCGCTCGATCTGTCACGGGCGCAGGAGACCCGGGTGAGCCGCGCCCGATACCTTCCCGAGTTCAACCTGCGAAATGTTTGGGGTGCCGCCCCCAAGCTCCGCGGCGAATTCACGGAATTCGGTGTGATCGTATCTCCCGACACGTCGACCGGACTCTCCGATCTGACGTGGTTCACGCAGGTGGATCTCAAGATCGTGCAACCCCTCTACACCTTTGGGAAGTTCGGTTCGCAGAT
>JBGMRK010000069.1:0-11961 GCA_048061375.1 Longimicrobiales bacterium
TTCGTGTTCACCGCCATGGCGGACTTCCCGTGGGGCATCAAGGCGAGCGCCATCTTGCGGAGCCAGAGCGGCCGTCCGTGGTCCCCCGTGGGCGACGCCGACCTGAACGGAGACGGTGTTCGCTTCAACGACCGGCCCTTCATCTTTGCACCGGCCGACCTCCCGCTTGCCGGAGATGAGGCTGACCGCCAGATCTACGCGGACATACTCGACCGGTACTCCTGCATCGGCGACAGCGTGGGTGAGATCCTGGACCGGAACCCCTGCCGGTTCCCCTGGACCAACCAGTTGGACATGCGGTTCTCCAAGGCGTTCAGCACGGTTGGCAGGCAGCGAGTCAACCTCGAGGTCGACCTGTTCAACGTCCTGAATGGGATCGGACGCCTGTTCTGTGACGAGACCGCTGCGGATGTGGACTTCACGTCCGGAACCTGCGGCTGGGGTCGCTGGACCGGCATTTTCGGCTCCGATACGGACTTGATCGCACCGGCAGGATTCGACAAAGACACGCAGAGGATCTTGTACAACGTGAATGAGACGTTCGGCACGGAGGGCCTGCTCGGAAATAGCCTTGTCCTGCAGTTCCAGGCTCAGATCGGGGTGCGCTACTTCTTCTAGGGCCTACTAGGGCCCACCCTCGTTCGGACCGGGTGCGGCCGGGAGCGACGCGCCCGGCCGCCAGCCGGCGTGTTGCAGCGTGCCGACCAAGGCGAGCACTGCCTTGCGTTGGGTCTGTGTGGCGAGCAGCAGCAGGTCGCCGACCCGCGCCCACCGGAACAGATCGCGCGTGGCGCCCAGCTCGTCCGAGTGCACCGAGACCGCTTCGGGCGGGGCACCGAGGCGCACGATTTCGTCGCGGATGATGCGCGGCACCTCGCCGGGCGGGCGGCCCCTCAGGTATTCGGTCAGTTCCTTCACGGCGACCCGCTTCGGATGTAGCGCCCAGGCGGCCTGCGCCAGCTCCAGAATCGCGAGGTCATCGCGGTCGCCCGCATGACCGACCATGAGGCCCAGACGCTCCGGCGCGAGGCGTTCTATCAGCCGCCCCACGGCCACGAGCCCATGGGGGTTGTGCACGAAGTCGACCAGAACCGTGACGCCTCCTACCTCGAAGAGGTTGGTTCGTCCTGGGCTTCTCTCCGGCGACGAGTCGAATCCCGCCAGGCCGGCCGCGATGGCGGAGTCATCGAGGCCGCTCGCGAAGGCCAGGGCGGCTGCGCCCAAGGCGTTCAACACGTTGTAGATCGCGGCGCCGTCCAAGGTTGCGGGCACTGCGGAAATCTCTACGACGGGCACCGCCGTGCCGCCGTCGAGACGCACGATCCAGCCGTCCCGTGCGACCCAGGCCACGTCCCCAGCGCCCATCTGCACCCTCACGGCGGCAGCCTCGTCGACGGCGATCCACGTGAGTGGCCTGGCGAGCGCGCGGGCCGCGCGCGCCAGCACGTCGTCGTCGGCGTTCACCACCAGCGGCGCACCATGGCGCACCGCCTTCGCCACGGTCAACTTCGCGCTCGCCACGTCGTCGACGGTGAGGATGCCCCACTCGCCCAGGTGGTCGGCGGCCACATTCGTCACTAGCGCACCCTGCGCCCGGTCGACCGCGAGCCCGCGCCGAAGCATGCCTCCACGCGCGGTTTCGAGAATCGCAAGCTCCACCCGTTGGTCGCGCAGCACGGCCCTGCCACCCCCTGGCCCCGACCAGTCTCCGCCGTCCACCAGATCGCCGTCCACGTAGATCCCGTCCGTGCACGTGAAACCGGTGCGTAGGCCGGCCATCCTACCGATCGCGTCGATCATGCGGACCGTGGTGGTCTTCCCGTTCGTTCCGGTGACCAGGACCCGCGGAACGTCATGCACATCGTCCCAGGGAACGTCCGCCGCGTCGGGCAGAGCGTCGAGTGGCCAGGCGAGCGCCCCCGTTCCGGTTCCCACCGATGCGTCGTCGTCGTCCGTCAAGAAGGTCACGCCGTGTTCGACCGCAGCGGCCTGGAGGGCGATCAAGCCCGGGTTCGATTCCTCGTCGATGAGGGCCCGCAGCCGGTCACGGGCCTTCCCCATGGGTTCAGCATTGCCACAGTCGCCGAGATCTGCCGCGGCCGCCGTCCAGGCCCACTCGTTTACCTCGGTCGCGGCATAGAGTGCATCGACGGGCGCGGAGTGGAAGACCGTGACCCCGCCGCGGTAGACGCGTTCGGCCGGCGCTTCGCCGGCCCACCCAACCGCGTCCAGCGCCTCGTGAATTCGCGCCCGCCACGCGTCCCGAAAACGCGTCGGCTCGACTCCCTCCAGGGTCCCGTCGATGACAGCGCCCGGGCCATCGCCCACAAGATGAGGACCGGTCAGCCTTCGGGAATCCTGCAGTTCGATACTCGCCACTTCTTCAACAGGCCTCTAATCGTCGAGCTCAGGGGCCAGAAAGACACCGCGCTCGTCGCGCATGATCTTGGCGCCCAGCTTCACATCATCACTGGGAAGGTCAGGTAGCTCGGTCGCCACGACCTCGTCGAGAGGCGACTCGGGGGCCGGGGCATCGGAGTCGGGTCGAAACTGAGTGATCTGGTTCCAGGTTCGCGTGAGTGCGTCCCCAAACATCAGGATCAGGTCGTCCGACTGCCCCATCCGCAGCGCGGCGCCAACGGCTTCCGCCTCGGACGGAATCATCTGAATATCGTCCTCCGGGACACCCTCGCCGAGGAGCGCATCCCTCAGCATCTCGGGCACTTCGGAGGGCCCGCGGCCTCGCAGCGTGTCGTCGCGGCGGCAAATGTAATAGTCGAAGTGGCCGGCGGCGCTCTTCGCGAGTTCCGCGATGTCCTCGTCGCGGCGATCGCCGGGAGCCGCGAGGACGACGATCCTCCGCCCCGGCACGGGGAGTTGGTCCACTACGCTGCACATGGCCTCTACTGCGTGCCGGTTGTGCGCGTAGTCGAGAATGACCCGGAACGGGTGCCCATCGAACACGTTCATGCGCCCCGGTGCTTGGAAGAACGTCGTGTCGAAGGTTTTTAGACCGTGCCGGATGTCTTCGAGTTTGACGCCCCCGCAGTAGGCCATGGCCGCCGCGAACATCGCGTTCTGAACGTTGTGCAGAGCCCGCCCCTCGAGCGTCGCTGGAATCAGGTGCGTCCAGAGCAGCGGCATATGGGCACCCTTGTCGTAGAGGGTGATCATGTGCCCGTTGATGCCATCCTCGAGGCCGATCGCCCGACCGCCCGCCCGCACATGCTCCCTCACCAGGTCGTGCGTCGGGTTCGTGGTCACGTAAAGGATATGCTCCGCGCTCGCGTGCCCCGACATCTTGAGGCACAGCGGGTCGTCGGCGTTGAGCACGGCGGTGTCCTTCGCCGCCTCGATGACGACCCGCTTCACCTCGGCCAACTGCTCCAAGGTGTCGATGCCCCTGAGGCCCAGGTGGTCCTCGCGCACGTTCAGGCACGCGCTCACGTCGGAACGGCGGTATCCCAACCCGGAGCGCAACAGGCCCCCTCGTGCGGTCTCGACGACGGCGACTTCGACCGAGGGGTCCCGCAGGATCATGCGTGCGGCCTTCGGACCGGTCATGTCACCGGCCACGCTGAGCTGGCCGTCGATGTAGACGCCTTCGGTGGTCGCCAGCCCGACCCGCTTTCCCGAGAGCTTGTAGATGTGGGCAAGCATGCGTGACGTGGTCGTCTTCCCGTTCGTGCCGGTCACGGCCAGGATCGGGATGCGCGAGGGCTTTCCGGGCGGAAAAAGCATATCGAGGACCGGCCCGGCAACGTCCCGGGGGGCGCCCTCGGATGGGTTGGTGTGCATGCGGAACCCGGGCGCGGCATTCACTTCGCAGATAATGCCGCCGGATTCCTTGTAGGATTTGGTGATGTCCTCGGTGATGAAGTCGACACCCGCGACGTCCAGGCCGATCGCCTTCGCCGCGCGCCGCGCCATGCCGGCGTTGTCGGGATGAATGACGTCGGTCAGGTCGACCGACGTACCGCCCGTCGACAGGTTGCCCGTCGAACGCAGATAGACCACCTCACCCTCGGCGGGCACCGTCTCCGAGGTGTAGTCCCTCAGTTCGAGCAGGCGCGTCGCCTGGTAATCCAACTCGATGCGGGTCAGCACCTTCTCGTGGCCGATACCGCGCCTGGGATCCTCGTTCACCTTCTCGACGAGCTGCTCGATCGTCGACACGCCGTCGCCCACTACGTGGCCCGGTACCCGCTTGGACACGGCGATCACCTCGCCGTCGACTACGAGGATGCGGTGATCGAACCCCGTGGCGAATTTCTCGACGAGGACGCCGCGCGAGTGTTCGTGCGCCTTGTGAAACGCGACCTCGACGTGTTCGGCATCCTGCAGGTCCAGCGACACGCCGCGCCCGTGATTCGCGTTGAAGGGCTTCACGACGACCGGGTAGCCCACCCTTTCCGCGGCCCGCACCGCGTCTTCCGCTCCGTACACGAGGTGTTGCTCCGGCACGGGCAGGCCCAGATCGGCCAGAATACGGTTGGTCTCTTCCTTGTCCGACGCGATCTCCACCGCGATATGCGGCGTCTTCGAGGTCACGGTCGCCTGGATACGCTCTTGCCAGCATCCGTGCCCGAACTGCACCATGGAGTACTCGTTGAGGCGGAGCCAGGGTACATCCCGCTCTACGGCGGCCTTCACCAGCGCCGCGGTGCTCGGGCCGAACGCGTTACGCTGCACGAACCGGATGAACGAATCCCGTTCAGACTCCCAGTCGAAGTCCTCGGGAACCCCGTCCACTCCTTCGCTCGCCTCCTCTGGCAGTAGCGAAAGTAGTAGGGTGCGCGCGAGACGACCGGCGGCGAGGCCCACTTTTTCGTCGTGGTACTCGTAGACCACGTCGTACTCGCCGTCCCTGCCCGTGCCGCGCGTTTTTCCGAACGTGACATCCTCGCCGGCCTCGTTTTGAAGCTCGATTGCCACATGCTCCAGGATGTGGCCCAGCCAGGTGCCCCCATCCTCTTGGAGGCGGCGGATGAATCCCCCCGGGGCGCCGTACGAGCAACCGTGCTCCTTCAAGCCGGGAAGCGTCTCTACGATGCGGTTCGTAAAGTCCTGGCCGAGACGCACGGACGGCCACTCTTCCAATGGCCCGAGATCGACACGGATTCGGATGACCGGGAACGATGCATAGAGGCTGGGTCCGACATACACGGACCGCTCGACGAATCTCATGGCCTGGTTTCCAGGCGCGTCACGCCGGCATCACGTGTTTGTGTGAAGCCTTCCGGCTGTTCAGGTCGAACGACCATCCGTCCACCAGGAAGTGTATACGCACATTTACGAGGCAAACGGGCTCGCCGTCCGCGCGTGAGTGGAGATTGGAATACTCGATGTCGGCGGGGTCTACCAGCGTGACCGATCCCGAACCCACGACGTTGAGAACGTCGTCGGGTCCGATGAACGCGGCGGTGTCCTCGGCGAGCCCGAGCCCGATGGCGAACGGATTGAAACTGAGCGCGGTCATCAGCCGGCCCAGGCGCGCGCGTTGGACGAAGTGGTGGTCCACCACGACCCTGTTCGTCAGGCCGAGCCCTGGCGCCATGCTGACCAGCCCGGCGCGGGGGAGAAGGCCCTCGCCGCCGAACGCGATCATGTGTTCGGACATGAATCCGGCTCCGGCCGATGTGCCGGCCACGTGCGCCCCGCCCGCACTGGCATCGCGAATCGCGCGCGCCACGGGGGTACCTCCGATGATCGTGGACAGCCGCAACTGGTTTCCGCCGGTCATGAAGATGCCGTCAGCCTGCTCGAGCTCCTCGAGCCAGTCCTCGCGTTCGCAATCTTCCCTGCTCTCGAACGGCAGGGCCCGAGCCCACTTCACGCCGATGCGGCGGAAGACCTCCTCGTAGCTCGATCCTGTATCGTCGAGCTGGGAGGCGGTAGCAATGATCGCGATACGGGCGTCGTCGCCGCCGCACAGGTCGACGAAACGCGAGAGAATACGGGTATCCCCAATCTTCTCCTCGGCTCCACCGATGGGGATGATGAACCCCTCTCGGGTGCCGTCCCTTGTTCTCGCGTCGAGCGAGTCCCGCTCGACGGTCTGACCGACTTCCAACGTCTGGCCTCCGAAATGCAACGAGAAGGAGTGCCCGCCCGGATCGAGATCGATCCCGCGAGCGCGTAGCGCGACCGGAAATCTACGCCATCCGTGGAATCACGAAACAGGGGTGGAGGACTTGTCGTGGTCGGGGTCGGCCCCACCCTTCATCATCACCGTCCGGATCGGGAACGGGATGTCGATCCCTTCGTCGATGAATCGCCGATGCAGCCGCTTGATGAACTCATGGCGCACCGGACTCTGGCTTTCGAACTCACGCACCAGCATACGCACGTCGAAGTTCACGCTCGAGTCGGCGAAGGTGTGGTAGCGGATGATGGGGTCCTCTCCCCTCACTCCGCCATCCACGTCGATCAGCACGCGTTTGGCCACATCCATGGCGATGGTCTCCACATGATCCAGGTCGCTGTCGTAGCTCACGCCGACCTCGACGGTGACCCAGAGCGCGGTCCTGGGCATCGAGAAATTCTTCACGATGGAGGATGCGAGCATCGAGTTGGGCACGGTGACCAGGTTCCCGTCCGGGAACGTGTGTATGGTCGTGTTCCGGCCCTTCACGTCGGTCACCCAGCCTTCCTCGCCTGACGACAGACGCACGTAGTCCCTCGGGCGGACCTGCTTGGAGAGGATGATCTGCACGCCGGCGAAGAGGTTTCCCAGTGTGTCCTGGAGTGCGAGCGCGACCGCCAGTCCACCGATACCCAGCGCGGTGATGAGCGTAGTGATGTCGATCCCGAGGTTTTGGAGGATGATGAAGATCCCCAGGACGCCCACCGAGAGCCGAGCGAGGTTGACGACGAGCGTCGGCGATTTGATCGCTCCATCGCGACCGGCCGACAGCATCTCGACCCCTCCCCCAACCGCACGCATTCCGGCGATCACCACGGACCCGATGAGCAGGACCATGAGCACGTTCTTCAGCGTATTCACCAGCAAGGGGTCGGCAGCGCCGACGTTCAGCGCGAGGTAGACTCCACCCGCCCCCAACCAAATCGTCGGCACTCCACGGAGCGACCCGATGAGCAGGTCGTCCCACTTGGCGCGTGTCTTCGTGGCGAACTGGTGCGCACGGCGGACGATAACGAGCTCCACCACGATGCCGGCCAGGAGGCCGCCGACCACGAAGCCAACGCGTTGAACCCAGAGATTCTCGAGGAACTCGGTCATCTACTTTCCGCCCGGGTTTGGGTGGTTCTCAAAGCCTGGAACAACGTGTCGCGCCATGCCCGGATCCGTCCAGTCTGTCCCCGAAGCCTGATCGCCCCCCAGAGTGGACCCTCACGGTGAAGTGGCGGGCACGAACGCGCCGGTGTAACCTCAGCTTACGTGCTATTTTCAACAACATGAGTCCGGCACGCCTATCGCCTGGCCGGTGGCGGACCGGGGTCTCAGCCGCATAGCCTGAAGAGGAACGACCATGCAGGACTTGCTGTCGAGCGTTGCCACGACCGGGTGGCTTTGGGCCGTAGGCGGACTCCTCGCCCTGACGGTCCTGGCGTGGGCCGCCAACATAGTGACCCGCCGCGTATTCCTGGGGCTGGTTCACCGTATGGCCCGCAGAACCAAGACCACCTGGGACGATCGCATCATCGAGCGACGGGTCTTCCACCGGTTGGCCAACCTCGCGCCGGCGCTCGTGATTTATGCCGGAATCGGATGGGCGTTGGGGGTCGGTCCCGATCTCCTGGTCGACGCTCCGGCCGTGGACCTTCAGTCGACGACCTGGGATGGGCTCATGCTCGCCGGCGCGATCCTGGTGCGCCGCGTGTCCCTGGCATGGGTGGTGGTGGCACTCACCACGGCCGCCGGGGGCCTCCTCAATGCGCTGAACGACATCTACAGCGAGAGTTACTCGGAGGCCGGAAACCGCCCCATCAAGGGCTATCTGCAGGTCATCACTCTCTTCTTGTATGTGGCGGCGGGCATCGTGGTGGTCTCGATCCTGGCGGATCGCTCGCCCGTGGTCTTCCTGTCGGGCCTGGGCGCGCTCACGGCGGTCCTGATGCTGGTCTTCCGGGACACGATTCTGTCGCTCGTGGCCAGCATCCAGATCGTGTCCAACGAATTGATCAGGGTCGGGGACTGGGTCGAGATGCCCCAGGCCAACGCCGACGGCGATGTGATCGACATCGCGCTGCACACGGTTAAGATCCAGAACTGGGATAAGACCATCTCGGCGATCCCCACCAGCATGTTCATCTCCGAGTCGTTCAAGAACTGGCGGGGGATGAGCGAGTCCGGCGGCCGGCGCATTAGTCGCGCGATCAACCTCGACATGAACTCCATCCAATTCCTGTCGGACGAGGAGGTGGCCCGGCTCTCCCGCTTCGAGTTCCTGCACGACTATCTCAACGCCAAGCGGAAGGAGCTGGAGGTCGCCAATGATCGGGAGGTGAAGGGCGAGGATGTCTGTCCGGACGAGAGACGCCTCACGAATGTGGGCACGTTCCGGGCGTACGTGCTGCACTATCTACGTGGTCACCCCAAGATCCACCAAGGGATGACGCTCCTGGTGCGGCAACGGCCGCCCGGGCCCCAGGGCATGCCCCTGGAGATCTACTGCTTCTCCAACGACACCGTCTGGGCGAACTACGAGGACCTGCAGGCAGACATCTTCGACCATCTCATCGCGAGCCTTCCGGAATTCGGGCTCCGGGTGTTTCAAGAGCCGTCGGGCAGTGACGTTCAAGGATTACGCCCTAGCTGACCGCCGTGGGGAAGGCGGGCGGCATCCAGGTAATGCTAGCGCGCGATCTTGGTGCGGTTGCTTGTAAGTAAGAACTTACTTACATTCATTTCATCATGAAACGAGCCCCTAGGAAATCGTCCTCCGTGAGACGCGAGGAGATCGCCAAGGCGATCCTTCGGATTATCGGAACCCAGGGTCTGACATCGCTGACGACCACCAATTTGGCAAAGGAGGTCGGGCTCACCTCAGGGGCGCTGTTCCGACACTTTGCGTCTTTGGACGAGATGTTGAGCGAGGCCACGCGCTATGGTGTAGCTCGGATCGAGGAGACGTTTCCCGACGAGTCGTTCCCGCCTCTGGACCGCCTGATGGAGTTGGCCGAAGCCAGGGTGCGCCTGCTCGGCTCGGACCCTGGGCTGGCGTGGCTCGTGCGCTCCGAACAGGCTCGACTGACGCTACCGGAGCCGGCCGTGCGCCTCCTCGTAGATCTCGTGACCCGTTCGAAGCGATTCGTCCTGCAGGCGCTCTGCGAGGCCGCGGAGCAGGGGAGTGTCCGGGCGGATATCGAGCCCGAGATTCTGATGGTGCCGGTGATGGGGACCATCCACGCCCTCATCGGGCTGCAGGGCATGCATCGGTCGGAGACCGACGAGCTGGGCCGTGAGCCCCAGCGCGTACTCGCTGCCCTCGTACGCCTCTTGGCACCTCGAGAGGCGCCGTGCCATGGAACTGCGCCCTGACCCCTGACGCCGAGCCATACCACCGACACCAACCACCGACACCAACCACCGATTTGACGGAGGAATAGAAATGGAAATCCAGAACGCCACGCCCGTGGGGCGGATCGCGACCGAACATCCCTTGGCCACGCGGGTCTTCGCCCGCCACGGCATCGACTTCTGTTGCGGCGGCGGCAAGCCGATCCAAGATGTTTGTCAGGCGCAGGGCCTGGACACCGAACAGATCATCGAGGAGATCCGGGCGGAGCTGGCCGAAGCGGACGACGACTCGCAACGCTGGGACGAGGCCGATCTGATCGATCTGATCGACCATATCCTGACGGCCTATCACCGGCCCCTGGAGGAAGAGTTGCCGCGGTTGGAATTCATGGCTCGCAAGGTTCTTCGCGTACACGGTGAGCGTGAGCCCGAGATGCTCCCAGCGCTTCTCTCGACGCTCCTCGCCCTGAAGACGGAGTTGGAGCAGCACATGATGAAGGAGGAAACGATTCTCTTTCCCATGATCCGGCAGGGTCAGGGCGCGATGGCCATGGGTCCCATCTCCGTCATGGAGGCGGAGCACGCCTCGGCCGGGGGGGCGTTGGAGCGTCTGCGGGAGCTGACGAACGGGTACCAGGTGCCTGAGGGGGCCTGCAATACCTGGCGCGCTCTTTGGCACGGCCTCGGCGCTCTCGAGGACGACCTGCACCAGCACATCCACCTGGAGAACAACATACTATTCCCCCGGGCGCTCACCATGTAACGGGGAGTGGCCGGTCGGCCCTCCCGCCCGGAGCCATGCGCTACCGATTGATGATCCGTACGATGCGTCCCTTGTCGTCCACCTCGAAGATCGGCCCCCTCCGGATGTCGGCCCGCAGGTCGATGACCGGCTCCAGCTCGAGTGCCGGCGCGGCGGCGGTGAACACACGGCTGTAGGGATCCGCTGGCCCCAAGTCGACGCGGTAGCCCACGTCGGCGAGGGATTGGATGGAAATCGCGCTCAGCGGATTCACGCCACTATTGAGCACGGGCGACATGAGTTCGTTACCGAAGAGAGATTCTCTCCAGTGGCCGTCCGCGGATCCCTCCTCGCCGCTGTTCTCGACAGGGACCTTCTCTCCCCCGGTGTAGCCGGTTCCACCGGCATCGTCGAACGCGGTGATCGCGAGGGGACCCGTAAAATGAGTGTCCGCACCGGGAGTGCCTCCATCGGCCGGAACGGAGGGGTTCCGCAGCAGGCCGGACCGCCCCCAAATGGTTCCGATCCCCAACACATGTCCCATTTCGTGGAGGATGGTAGGGATCAGCTGGCCGGCGGTCTCGAGGCGGTCCAGGTCAATGATGTCGAACTGCATGATTCCGACCACCGGCAAGCCGGTCGCGCTGCGGGTGATGCACGGACCGGCCTGGCCCAGCACTCCCCCGGGTCCGTCGATGTCGATGATGTCGACGAAGATCCTGAGGTCGTCCACGGTGTCTTCGATCGGGGGCTGCCCTTCTGTGCACGTGTTGGCCTCGACAGGCTGGTTCTGGAATGGGATGTCGACGATGTCGAAGGGGACGATGCTCTCCCAGCGCGCGGCCGCGGACGTGAACGCGGCCGTCTGGGAGGTCGACCCGCTGTTGATGAACACGAGTTCGATGTTGAACGGAAGTACGTCGAGACCCGTGGTCACGCTCAGGGTGCCGCCCGTAAACGCCCCCTCGAACGCGTGGATCAGGACGTTGTAGGTACCGGTCAGCGCACCCTCGAAGCGACACGAGGTGTGCGAAAAGCACTCGTAATCTTCCCGGGCCTGGGGTCGCTCCGAGTAGTTCACGTACATGTCCGCATGGCCGGTGGTAACCGGGGAGAACGTGAAGTCGATCGACAAGCCGTCTGCCACCGGGAGCTGGAAGGCGAACAGGAGCTCGACGTCCGCAGCGGCCCCGATGTTGGGAATGGGCGTTCCGGCCAGGAGGGCGGTCTGGGTCACCACGGCCAAGGACTGCACCGCCGTGTTGTTGGTCTCGTCCGACTCGGCGACCACGTTGGTTGGATCGACGACGACGCTGAGCGAACGCGTGCCGGAGGCGAAGGGTCCCACAGTGAACTCCGCGTTCGCGGTCTCGGAGGGCGCGAGGGGGCCGATGGTCTGGGTCGACGAGGATGTGAGCGTGCCGAGCGGCGGACTTGCCGCATCCACGCCATCCACGAGGAGCTGAACCGAGAAGGCGACCCCCGTCGCGGCGCTCCCATCGTTCGTGATGGGTACGGTGACCGTCACCGTCTCGAGCGTCGTCGGGTTGGGCGGGCTGAATGAGAGCGTCCCGGCCACGAGGTCCGGCGTGGCAGCAAGGGCGTTCGCCGTGAACCCGACCGGTGGGAATCCGGTCACCACCGCCGTCAACGTGCCGGAGCCGACCGCGGGTCCCATGGTCCACGCCGTTTGGGCGGTGCCGTCTTCGGCGGTCGTAACGGTCGCCGGATTCAC
>JBGMRK010000070.1:0-11950 GCA_048061375.1 Longimicrobiales bacterium
GCGGCTCGGGCCCCCTGCGTTTCTCCCTGAAATAGGCGCCGCCGGCTACTTGGCGGGCGAATGCGAGTTCGGCGAGCATCAGTCCGGTGCCGAGATCCATCTTGGCTGCGTGCAGACTTCGATCAACGGAAACCTTTACGCCTCTTTTCCCGTCTAAAGATCTATAGGACCTGTAGTCGAGAATCGTCAGGAGGCGGACGCATGTTCGGCGAAGCACTCGTGTGGTATATGAAGAGCCTCGTCGCATTCTGGCAGAGTTCGCCCGTGAGTGTGATCATCTTGGTGATCATCGTGAGCATGATGATCCGGATACTCTCCGGTCGGCGTCGCGGCTGGTGGGGTTTCGGCTGCTGCCGGTGGCGGTGCGGTTGCTGCCGCTGTCACGGCTCGGCCAGCTGCGGTCCGGAGTGCTCCTGCCACACTGAGGACGACACCGAGTAGTGGCGTAAGGCGCCCCTTCCGAGGCCCACCCCCTCTCACAAAGTCACGGAAACCGAAGCACTCGGGCTCGTGTGCGTTGGCTGAGCAGCGCCGGCGCCGGCTTCCTTGTACTGTGGGGGATGAGTCGTACGAGCGTTCTCCTGCTGGTCGTTGCCTTCAGCTTCCGGCCCACAGCGCCGCTTTGGGCACAGGACGCGGTGCGCCCGGACTCCTCCGAACTCCACGAGCGGGCCCGGAACGCGCAGGCCTCGTTCGAGCGGCTGCGGCGACGGCGCATGAGATTCACGCGCCGATACGTGGGTGGGTCGTGTGACGAGCGTATCGGGCGGATCTGCCTGACCCATGACGGGGACGATGACTGGACCCCGACGCCCGATCCGCCCGTGCTGCTCAAGGCCCGTGAGGTGCTCTTGGAGCGTCTGGCCGAGGCGGCTGAGGGTATCCCCGGCGATGGGTGGGTCCTTGGACAAAGAGTCTACTACCTGGCAGAGGAGAACCGCTGGGAAGAGGCGGCCGAGTTGGCTTCACGGTGCGCGTGGGACGGCGACTGGTGGTGTCGCGCCCTCCTGGGCTTCAGCTACCATGGCATGGGCAAGTACGGCGCAGCGCTCGAAGCGTTCGAGTCGGCGTTCGTGTCGATGCCCGCGGACCAAGCCGATCGCTGGAGAGATCCCAGCCTGGTTCTCGACTCGAGTGCGGAGGATTACGTCGATGACCAGCCGGATTCGGTCCGAGCCTCTGCGTGGGCGCAGGTCTGGCTCCTGGCCGACCCGCTGTACGTCGTGGGTGGAAACGACCGTCTTACGGAGCACTACTCCCGCTGGGTCATGTCGGCGATCAAGAGGAAGGCCCGCAACCCATGGGCCATGTCCTGGGGAGGGGATCTCGAGGAGTTGACGATCCGCTATGGCTGGGAGCGATCGTGGGAGCGGATACGGCCCGACGCGGGCTCGATCCAGAACGAGGGTGGAACGGTCGGCCGTCAGTCCAAGGACGCCCGCGAGGTGGTGCCGCCCGGCTTCGTGCTGAGGGATCCTGCGGCGGTCGAACCGGGCCGCTGGGTTCCGGAGAAGGACAAGCCCAGAAGCAGTTACGCGCCGGTCTATGCCCCGGACCTCCTCGAGGGTAGGGGGCAGCTAGCGGTGTTCTCGAGAGGAGAGACGTTCGTCCTCGTAGGTGCGACCGCTCTTCCCGATGAGCCGTGGGCTGTGCGCGACGCCCGCCTGATCGAACCCGACGCACCTTTGGGTCCGGACGACATGATTCCTTGGGCGGTTCCCGAGCGTGCCGAGGCGCCCCCACAGATCGGGTTGTTTCTGATCGCCAAGGACAGGATTGCCGGGGAGGCCCGAGTGATGGGCCGAACAAGGGGCTCGATGAGCCTCCAGGCCCCGGCCGGTGACTACCTCCTCAGCCTGGAGGCGTGGAGCGCCGAATTCGGGCGGGCGGGCCGGATTCGCCAGGGGCTTTCCGTGGACACGATTCCGCCCGATCTGGCCGCGCTGTCGGACCTGGTGCTGCTCGAGCCCCAGGACGACCTCCCCGAGGACCTTGCCCACGCGGTGCCGCTCGTGCGGCCCACCACCGAACTCACTGCCGGCGAGCGGGTGGTGGTGGGTTGGGAGCTGTTCGGTCTGGGGTGGGAGGTGGAGGAGGTGGGGTATGAGTTCAGTCTCTACCGGGAAGGTCGAGGATTCTTCCGACGGTTTGGCAGGTGGGTGGGCTTCGGCGGCGGCGCCCAGCCGCTTCGTATTCGATGGAGCGAACCAGGTCCTTTCAAGCCGGGGCCGCAGTTTCGGGCACTCAACGTCGATCTCCCCGATGTCGATGAGGGGGATTACGTGCTTCGCTTGGAGCTGTCGCTCAGGGGGCGGGAACCTGTGTCCGCGACCCGAGCGGTGAGGGTCATACGGCCGTCCCGCTGAGGCCTGTCGCCAGGCCGATTCCGGCGTTGACTCGCCTCGGGATCCCATCTAGTTTTTCAGGCTGTCTGAACTCGCACCGAAATCGACTGGGCTACATGGACGACACGTACGGCAGAGGGCCGCTACAGTTGCTCGCGGGGCGCGCGAACCGCCCCCTCGCGATGGAGATCGGTAAGATCCTCGGTGAGGATCCGCGCGGGGTAGAGATTCGTGACTTCGCGGACGGTGAGATTTTCGTTCGGATCGAGAAGAACGCGCGGGGACGTGACGTGTTCATCATCCAGCCCACGGTGGCGCCGGCCGGGAGCATCATGGAGTTGCTGCTCCTTCTGGACGCCGCAAAGCGGGCGTCCGCGGCGCGCGTGACGGCGGTGGTGCCGTACTACGGCTACGGCCGGCAGGACCGCAAGGACCAGCCGCGCGTCTCGATCGGAGCGAAGCTGGTCGCCAACTTGATAGTAGCGGCCGGCGCTGACCGTTTGGTGGGGATGGATTTCCACCAGCACCAGATCCAGGGGTTCTTCGACATCCCCGTGGATCACCTGTACGCGGCGCCCGTGCTCACGAGGTACTTCCTCGGCAAGGGCCTCGCGGATCTGGTCGTGGTGGCGCCCGACGTGGGATCGGCCAAAATGGCGCGCGGCTTCGCGAAGAGGCTCGACGCGAGTTTCGCCATCATCGACAAGCGGCGGCCTGCGGCGAATGTGGCCGAAGTGCTGAACGTGGTCGGAGACGTGGACGGCATGAACTGTCTTCTGGTAGACGACATGGTGGATACCGGGGGGACCCTGGCCAACGCTGTGGTCGCCCTCAAGGAACGGGGAGCGAGGACCGTCACGGCGGCGGCCACACACGCGCTGCTGTCGGGCAACGCCGCCGAGAAGCTTGCTGCTGCGCCCCTCGAGGAGTTCGTTGTGACGAACACGATCGACATACCCGAAGACCGGCGGTTCGACGGCCTCACGGTGCTATCCGTGGCCGACCTTCTCGCCCAGGCGATTCAGTGCATTCACTCGAACGAGTCGGTGAGCCAGCTCTTCTGAGCCGGCCGACTCTTGCAAGGTAGACGCGACATGAGCACTAAGGTGGAACTCGCCGCCGTCAAGAGAGGCGAAACCGGTAAAGGAGCCGCGCGGAAGATCAGGAGCGCTGGCCGGGTCCCGGCCGTCGTGTACGGCAAGGACCTGGACGCGATGTCTCTCACGGTGGACGGTCGTGAAGCGCTTCGGCTCTTCCAGTCCATCTCGGTCGAAAACACGATCGTCAGGCTCGCGATCGAAGGTGAGGAGGAAATGGACATTCTGGTGCGGGAGGTCCAGAGTCATCCGTTCCGCACCGAGCTCATCCACGTTGATTTCTACCAGATCCAGAAGGGTGTGGCTATCGAGGTCGACATCCCCGTGGTTTTGGGGGGGACATCGGAAGGTGTTCGGACAGGCGGCGGAATCATGGATCAGACCATCCACGAGATTCGGGTGAAATGCATTCCTTCGTTGATTCCGCCGTCCTTCGAGGTCGACGTGACCTCGCTCGAAGTGGGCGACTCGTTGCATGTCTCGGACATCACGATCGACGAGGATGTCGAGCTCATCACCGACCTCGAACAAACGATCTGCACGGTCGCGCTGCCCAAGGTCGTCGAGGTCGATGAGCCGGAAGAGGAGCTCGAGGAGGGCGAAGAGGGAGCGGAGGACGTGGAGTTGGCCGAGGGCGAGGAGGCTCCCGCGGCCGACGGCGGCTCGCAACGCGAGGATGGCGGAGACGGGTCCAGGTCCGAGGGCTAGGTTCCAGCCGGCGGACCGGTTATGAAAGTCGTCGTCGGTCTCGGAAATCCTGGCTCAGGGTACGACGGGACCCGCCACAATGTTGGCTGGTGGGTCCTCGATCGACTCGCCTACGACTGGGATTTCGGTCCCTTCGAGAAGCGGGGCAAGGCGCTGGTCGTTGACGGAGTGGTTGGGGAGTGTGAAATCCGATTACTCAAACCGACGACATTTATGAACAACAGCGGGGGCGCGCTGATCTCGCTGCGCCTTTTGCCGGACTTCGAGGTCGAAGAGGATCTGCTCGTCGCTGTTGACGACGCGGCCCTGGAGGTTGGTCGCGTGCGGTTCCGCCCCGAGGGGGGCGCGGGGGGGCACAACGGGCTCAGGTCGATTACGGGTGCGCTCGGCACCGACGCCTACGCCCGGATGCGTGTCGGTGTGGGGATAGCACCATCCGAGGAAGATCTCTCGGACTGGGTCCTGTCACCGATGGACTCGCAGGATGAAGACTTGGTCGTCGGGATGCTACCGGAGTTGACCAAGGCAGTTGAAGTCTGGTTTACCGAAGGTGTCGAAGAAGCGATGAGTCGGTTCAACCGGTGAGCGTCCGGATGGATGTTCATGGGCCAGACCGTCATCGACAATCGTTCATATCCTAAATGAGGTAAGCATCGCTGATGGGCGATTTCGTGACTTGGGCTGCATGGGCATGGGCCGCCGGCGTGGTGGGTCTCGTGACTGCTGGAGTTATCTACCGCTACGTGAAGAGCCAGCCTGCCGGATCCGATCTGATGGTCGATATAGCGACACAGATCCATGACGGCGCGATGGCCTTCCTTAAGCGCGAATACTCGGTCTTGGCGCTGTTCGTGCTCATCGTGGCGGCGCTGCTCGGGTGGGCTACCACGGGCTTGACGGCGATCGCCTATGTGACAGGGGCACTCTGCTCCGTCTTCGCCGGATTCTTCGGCATGAAGTCCGCGACGCGCGCGAACGTGCGGACGGCGGCGGCCGCGAACGACGAGGGTCAGGGCAAGGCGCTCCGCGTGGCGTTCTTCGGTGGCTCCGTCATGGGGCTCAGCGTGGCGGCTCTGGGACTCATCGGAATCGGGGGCTTCTACTGGCTCTACGGCGCGGGAGCGATCGCCGCCTCGGAGCACGTCCGTTTCGCTCAGATCATCTCCGGCTTCGCTATGGGCGCGAGCTCCATCGCGTTGTTCGCTCGTATAGGGGGAGGGATCTTCACGAAGGCCGCCGACGTGGGCGCCGACTTGGTGGGTAAGGTCGAGGCTGGAATCCCCGAGGACGATCCGCGAAATCCTGCCACGATCGCCGACAACGTGGGTGACAACGTGGGAGATGTCGCCGGTATGGGCGCCGACATCTTCGAGTCCTATGTGGGCTCGATCATCGCCACGATCGCGATCGGCGCCACGGCTGGCATTACAACGCACACGCCGAGCGCAGTGGCCCTGCCGATTCTGACCGTCATGGTGGGTCTGTTAGCTTCGCTGTTCGGTATTGGAATGATGAAGCTGTTCGAGCGGAGCGATCCGGCGGGCGCACTTCGCAACGTCACGTTCGTCGCCGCGGCGATCTTTCTCGGGGCGATGTACTTCATCGTGCGGGGCATGAACTTCCAGGTGATCACCGCGGGAGGAAGGGCACTGCCCGCCATCGGCCCCTGGGTGGCGATCCTTGCCGGCACGCTGGTGGGCATCGCCATCGGCCTCGTGACGGAGTACTACACGGCGGGCGCACCCATCCGGAAGATCGCTGACGCGAGCCAGACCGGAGCGGGTACGAACCTCATTACCGGCCTGGCCGTGGGCATGGAGTCCACGGCGATCCCCGTGATCCTGATCTCCCTCGCGATCTGGATCTCGTTCCAGTTCTCCGGCCTCTACGGCATCGGCATCGCGGCCGTGGGCATGTTGGCCACCGTAGGCGTCACCATGTCGGTGGATGCCTACGGGCCTATCGCCGACAACGCGGGCGGCATCAGCGAGATGAGCGGTCTGGGTGAGGAGACGCGGGCGATCACTGATTCTCTGGACGCCATCGGCAACACGACCGCGGCGCAGGGCAAGGGATTCGCCATCGGATCGGCTGCGCTCACTGCGTTGGCTCTGTTCTCGGCCTACGCGGCGAACGTCGGCCTGACGGACACGGGCATCAATATCATCAACCCGAAGGTCGTTATCGGCCTGTTCTTGGGTGGCATGCTTCCATTCTTCGTGGCCGCACTCACGATGACGGCTGTGGGCCGGGCGGCCCAGGGCATGGTGGAGGAAGTACGGCGCCAGTTCCGCGAAATCCCTGGCATCATGGAGGGCACTGCCAAGCCCGATTCGGCCCGGTGCATCGACATCTCGACCCGGGCGGCCCTTTGGGAGATGATTCTTCCGGGTGTCACCGCCGTCTTTGCACCCGTGATCGTCGGCTACTTCCTTGGCGTCGAGGCGCTCGGTGGCCTACTCGCGGGGGCGATGGTGACCGGCGTCCTCATGGCTCTGTTCATGGCCAATGCCGGCGGTGCGTGGGATAACGCGAAGAAATACATCGAGGGCGGCGCCCTCGGTGGCAAGGGCTCGGATGCCCACAAGGCTGCGGTCGTAGGCGACACCGTCGGCGACCCCTTCAAGGACACTTCGGGCCCGTCGCTCAACATCCTGATCAAGCTGATGAGCGTGGTGTCGTTGGTGCTGGCTCCGTGGTTCGTAAAGGTGCACGACATCGACCTGGATGGCACCTCGATGATCATGGACTTCGTCAAGGGTCTGTTCGGTTAGAGGACGCCCCGAGGAGCCTATCCGAATGATGGGAAGCGGCCGCGAGCCCACGTTTGAAAACGCACTTGCCTTTGCGCAGGACCTCATACGGATCCCCTCGCCCTCAGGGGCCGAAGAAGAAGTGGCTCGCCGCGTCATCGAGGAGTACGAGGCGCTGGGCTTCGAGGACGTGCGGACGGACGACGTCGGCAACACGATAGGAGTCGTAAGGGGCAGCGGCGATGCGCCGAGTGTCCTGCTCAACTGCCACCTGGATGTGGTCGCCGAGGGTGACCACTCCGAGTGGGAGTTCCCACCTTTTTCGGGCGCGGTCGAGAAGGGATTCCTCCACGGGCGTGGCGCCATGGACATCAAGGGCCCGCTCGCGCTCCAGACCTATGCGGCGGCCACACTCATTGGTCGAGCCCGAGGCGACATAGTCGTCGCCCATACCGTATTCGAGGAACGTGGTGGTCTTGGCATGCAGCGGCTCCTGGACTCGGGAGTGGCACCCGGGGCTGTCATCATCGGTGAGTCGACCCACGGCGATGTCTGTATCGGTCATCGCGGCCGCGGCGAGGTCGAGGTCGTCATCCATGGTCTCGCAGGCCATGCGAGCGCCCCAGGGAGGGCCGCCAACGCGTTGGACCTGGTGCCGGACGTGCTGATCGCCGTCCAACAGCTCGCGCGGACTCAGGCCGAGGACCCGATGCTCGGTCGTTCGACTCTCGTGGCTACCGGGGTGGATGTGCTGCCCGAGAGCCGTAACGTGATTCCCGACAAGGTCACGGTCGTCGTAGACTGGCGGGTCTTGCCGGGGGCGACCCAGGAATGGATGGAGCAGAGCGTCGAAGCGGCCGTACGTGCCAAAGTCGCGGACCTCCCTGAAGGGCTCACCGTGGAGGTCCGAATGGCGGCACAGCCGCAGACGACCTATACCGGTATCACTTCCGAGCGTTCGCTGTTTACCCCGGGATTCGTGATGGATGGGGATGGCCCGGTCGTGCGGGCGGCCGCGAAGGCCGTAGGACGGCGGGACGGGGACGGCCCTGCCACGGTTCGCCCTTGGGCGTTCGCCACCGACGGGGGCTGGAGCTGCGGTGTGCACGGGATTCCGACCGTGGGGTTTGCCCCCGGCGAGGAGCGCTACGCCCACACCAACCGAGAGCGGTTGGACCTCGACGAGGCCCGCTGGACCTTCGGGCGTTATCCGCTACTCATCGAGGCGTTGCACGGGGCCCTTCTCTGAGGGGGCCGGATCGATATATTTAACGGCTTTCATCCTGCTCCGTCTCGGTGGCGGAGCCCGTTCTAAACGACGGACCGAAGGAGGACGCAATGCGTCTTTATGAGGTAGTCTACATTTTCAACGCGGATCTCGATGAGGACGCGGTCAACGAGAAGCTCACGGCACTGCACGCGCTCGCAACTGCGGGCGAGGGGGCCGAGGTAGCCGCTGTCGATCACTGGGGCACCCGACAGATGGCGTATCCCATCCAGAAAAACAAGACCGGCTATTACGTCGTGTCCCATTTCCAGGCATCTGTCGATTCCTTGCCCGAGTACGAGCGCGCGCTCACGCTGGACGACGACGTTCTTCGCTACCTCCTCGTCTTGAACGAGGGGGAGCCAACCACCGGGCTTTCGACCTTTCGGCCCGTACGGCCGGGCTCGCGCCACGATGATGATGACGACGACGATAATGATCATAGACGGCCAGAGCCTGCTCCTGAGCCCGATTCCTCTGAGGAGTCGTCTGAAGGGGACAAAGAGGTCGAAAGGGACAGTCCCAACACCGTCAACGCCCACGGTCCCCCGGAATTCAGCGGCGGGCGGGGACGTCGCCGCAGAGTCGAGGGTCCCCCTGTAGAACAACTGAACTACAAGGACGTCTCGACGTTGTCGCAGTTCATGACCGAGCAGGGCAAGATCTTGCCGAAGCGCACCACCAAGGTGACCGCCGGCTTTCAGCGCCAGTTGGGCCGAGCCATCAAGCGCGCTCGATATTTGGCACTGGTTCCGTACGTTAGGGACCACGACGCCTAAACACGCATCCGGATTCGGATCTATGGGGGAGACACGCCGGTCGGGGCGAGGTTGGCGTCGCGTGGCCGGCTTGTTGTTGGTCGGCCCCATGCTTGGGGTCAGCAGCATAGCGAGCTTGATCGCGGTCCCGTTCATCGCTTTGTCTGTCATCCTTGGCGCCCGCCGCCTTGGGGCATTGGTGTTCACCGGGCTGGCCGTCGCGGTCGCCATCGGTGGATTGCCGAGGGATGCGATCTGGTATCTGGAGCGCGGATGGGCCGTTCTTTTGGCCGGATGGTTCGTGGCCCTTACGCTGAGGTGGCCGGCGACCGGATTTTTTTCGCGGGCGCTCGCCTCAGTGCTCGGTACGTTCACGATTATGGTGGTTTTCTTCGTGAATCAGCCTGGGAACTGGGCGTACGTCGACTGGCTGGTTACGCAGCGAATCATGAGCGGCACTGACGCCACCGTGAGCGCTTTGGAGGGCATGGCGCGCCTCTTTGGAGACCCGGAGGCTCAGTTTTCCGGGCGTTTGGTGACGGGGGCGTATCAGGCGGCTGAACAACAGGGACGTGCGTTTCCGGCTCTGCTGGGACTGTCTTCCCTGGCGGCGCTCGGAGTGGCATGGTGGGGATATGTTCGGCTCGCTCTGGGGAGCGACAAGGGCCTTGGCCCTCTCCGCGATTTTCGGTTCAACGACCATCTCGTCTGGTTGTTCATCGGCGGCTTGGTCGTGCTGGGTTTGGCGTCGGGCGAAGGGGCTGAGCTGGCGGGCACCAACGTGGTGGTGTTCATGGGCGGTCTTTATGCGGTGCGCGGGCTTGCGGTCCTCGTGTTTTTGAGCGGGGGACTATCCCTGATGGGATTCATCCTCGTGGCGTTTGCTGTGTTGTTATTGGGCCCACTTCTTTTCTTGGGGCCGTTGGTAATCGGATTGGGTGACACGTGGCTGGATCTCAGGTCGCGTGGGAAAGCTTTGATGAGCAACAACGAAGGTCGAGGAGGTTGAGTGTAAATGAAGTTGATTCTTAGGACGGCCGTTGAGAAGCTTGGAGAGTCCGGTGAGGTCGTAGACGTCAAGGACGGTTACGCTCGAAATTACCTCATTCCCCAGGGCCTGGCTTATGCCGCGAGTGAGAAAAACCTGCGCCGTTTGGAGGTCGAACAGGCTCGTGCGGAGGAGACGGCGAGACACGACTACCTAGAGGCTCGTAGGCGGGCTTCTCAGCTCGAGGGGTTGTCGCTGACGTTCCAGGTAAAGGCTGGCGAAGAAGGGAAACTGTTTGGTTCGGTGACCAACGCCGATATCACTGACAAACTGAACGAGGGGGAGTTGGACTTCGAGATTGATCGAAGGCAGATCGTGCTCGACGAACCGATCAGGCAAATCGGGGCCTTCGAGGTCCCGATCCGCTTTCATGCGCAGGTGGAGGTCCTTATAGAGGTACTCGCCGAGCGAATGGACGATTGACGGTCGCTTAATGACTTCAGCACCGCGGTCGAAATCTGTGGATCTCCCGTCGGAGGTCGAACGAGCCTGTGTACTCGCGCTCGATCTCAAGGCTGTCGAGGTGGTGGCGCTGGACCTGAGGGGCCTTTCGTCGGCAACCGACTTTTTCGTCATTGCGTCGGGTATGTCCGACGTGCAGGTCAAGGCGGTGGCTGAGCACCTCGTCGATGAGCTCAAGAAGGAGGGCATCCGCCCGGAGCACATCGAGGGGAAGCAGGGGGGCCGCTGGGTCCTGATCGACTACGTGGACTTCGTGGTTCACGTGTTCCACCATTCGGCGCGCGACTTCTACCAGTTGGAAATACTCTGGGGCGATGCACCACAAGCCCAGTTCGAGACTTAGAAGCCTGTTTACAAGGGCCCTGGCCTGTTAGTACCTTCTGCTCAAGCCGGCACGCTGGCGGTGCCGACTGCCGACGACACTCTGGAAGTGGAGGTCCATCGCCCCGGTGTTGCTTGCGGTGTAGCTGCTTATGACCGGAGACGGCCCTCCGCAGTTGCACTTCGATCCCAAGTCTGGCGCCGTGCCAGACGAGGTGGGACCCGGCGCTTTTCCCCAGGGCGCCGGCGGGGGAGTCATCACCCTTTTCCTCGCGGCCGATGCCGATCGCGAGTGGGCCGGCCGGATCGCCATCGAACTCGCCAGAACCTGGGGTGACTCGGGCCAGCGCGTGTTTCTGGGCGACCTTTGCTTCCAATCGCCTATTCTCCATGACCTGCTCGATGAGCCCGCCTCTCCGAACCTGGCCGATGTCATCCTAAGGCAGGTTCGGATCGAGGAAGTCGTTCGCTCGGTGGTTGCGGGAAGCTTCCTGTTTGCGCCGGCGTGTCCGGCTGACGCTGACGCACCGCCGGTAGTGGGCGATGTTGGTTGGGAGGGCCTCATCGCCGGCTTCGCGGAGGTGGGTGCGACCGTCTTTCTGTTTTCCGACGAGCGCGTGCCCGGGATCGGGCGAATTCTGGAGGCATCGAACACGGTGTTTGTCCTTAGTGCGTCCGGCGCGGTCGATCTGCCACGGGAGGTCGCGACCCGTGTTGGGGCTGTACTGCGACCACCCGGCGATGTGCCCGCGCACCCGGCACCGGCTCCTCCGGTGGATGAACACGTTTCCGTGGAGATGTCTCCGGAGCGTGCGGCAAGGCGGTCGGGGGGACTCGATGAATTCGTGGTGGAGGACCCTGCGTTAGACGGTCCCTCGTCCGTGGGCATCACGCCCGAGGATCCGCCGGAGCCCCCGCCCCCGGGAAAGGATGCACCACCACGCGAGTGCGAGGCCTACCTGGAGGACGGCGCCGACGATCCCTTCACGAAGGGAGCCGAGAGGGGTGGGGGCTCGGAGTCGGTTCCTGCAGCCTGGGCGAGACGAGGTCTCCCCTTGCTCGGTGTCATCATCTTCGGCCTGCTGACGATCTGGATCGTGTGGCCCGATGCTGAGGAATCCGTGCAGGTCGTGCCGGAGGAATCCGTGCAGGTCGTGCCGAGCGAGCCACCTCCGGAAACGTCGGTCCCGG
>JBGMRK010000071.1:0-3759 GCA_048061375.1 Longimicrobiales bacterium
GCACCGACTCGCACACCACCATGATCAACGGCCTCGGCGTGGTCGGCTGGGGCGTGGGCGGCATCGAAGCCGAGGCGGTTTTGACGGGCCAGCCCTACTACATGCTCCTGCCCGAGGTGGTTGGAGTGAAACTCACGGGCGAGCTACCGGAGGGCTCCACCGCCACCGATCTGGTGCTCACGGTGACCCAACAGCTTCGAGCCCACGGCGTGGTTGGCCGCTTCGTCGAGTACTTCGGCCCCGGCCTGGCCAACCTCACCCTCCCGGACCGGGCCACGCTGGCCAACATGTCTCCGGAGTACGGCGCGACCATCGGGTTCTTTCCGGTGGACGCCCAGACGCTCGTCTACCTGGAAGGTACGGGCCGCGACCCGGGCCTGGTCGAGCGCGTGGAGCGCATCAGCAAGGAGCAGGGGCTCTTCCGCACCGACGGCACGCCCGACCCCGAGTACACGGAAACCCTGGAGCTGGACCTCGGCAGCGTGGTGTCCAGCCTGGCCGGTCCCAAGCGGCCGCAGGACCGCATCTCACTCACGGACCTCGCCGGCTCCTTCACTCGCGACCTTCCCGATCTGCTTCCCGCCGGGTTCGCCCTGGATGACGGTGGCGACGGTAGCAACGGGCAGCGCTCCGTCACAGTGGATGTGGACGGTGAGGCGTGCGAGATCAGCGACGGCACCATCGTCATCGCCGCGATCACGAGCTGCACCAACACCTCGAACCCATCCGTGATGGTGGGTGCCGGGCTCCTGGCAAAAAAAGCCGTCGAGCGTGGGCTTACCGCGCAACCCTGGGTGAAAACCAGTATGGCACCCGGCTCCAAGGTGGTGACAGACTACCTCGATGCGGCGGGGCTCACCCCTTATCTGAACCAGCTGGGGTTCGACGTGGTGGGCTACGGGTGCACCACATGCATCGGCAACAGCGGCCCACTCCTCGAGCCCATCGACGACGCGTTGTCGGAGAAGGGCCTCGTGGTCGCGTCGGTGCTTAGCGGAAACCGAAACTACGAGGCCCGCATCCATCCGCTTATCCGCGCCAACTACCTGGCCTCGCCGGTTCTGGTGGTCGCGTATGCGCTCGCCGGCCGAGTGGACGTCGATCTCCAATCGGATCCGCTCGGCTACGACACGGACGGGCGGCCGGTTTACCTGCGCGACGTGTGGCCGAGTCCCGAAGAGATTCGCGAAACGGTCGGCTCCGCGCTCAAGCCGGAGATGTACCGACAGCGCTACGCGGAGGTGTTCGAGGGAGACGACCTCTGGCAGGCGCTCCCCCTGCCCGAGGATGATGACGACCTCTACGACTGGGAGGCCGAGTCCACCTACATCCAAAACCCGCCGTTCTTCCAGGGCATGAGCCTGGACGTGCCGAAGGCGACGGACATCGTGGGCGCCAGGGTGCTCGGCATCTTCGGACAGACCACGACGACCGACCACATCTCACCGGCGGGAGCCATCCCCAAGCGGGAGCCGGCCGGACTCTACCTGGAGGAGCACGGCGTAAAGCCCTGGCAGTTCAACACGTTCGGATCGCGGCGCGGCAATCACGAAGTCATGATGCGTGGGACATTCGGCAACGTGCGCATCCGCAATCTTCTGCTGGATGAGAAAGAGGGCGGTTACACCATCCACTTCCCCACCGGCGAAGAGACCACCATCTACGATGCGGCCATGCGTTACGCGGAGTCCGGCACGCCGCTCATCGTGATGGCGGGCAAGGAGTATGGTACCGGCAGCTCACGCGACTGGGCGGCCAAGGGAACGCTCCTGCTCGGCGTGCGAGCCGTGATCGCGGAGAGCTACGAGCGCATTCACCGGAGCAACCTCGTGGGCATGGGAGTGCTGCCACTTCAGTTCAAGGAGGGCGAGAGCCCCACGTCACTTGGGCTTACAGGCCACGAGACCTTCGACATCGTGGGCGTAGCGGACGGGCTCGCCCCCGGCGAGGAGGTCACGGTGATCGCACGGAACGAACACGGCTCGGAGGCCCGCTTCCAGGCGGTGGTACGCTTGGACTCGGAGGTCGACGTCGAGTACTACCTGAACGGCGGCATCCTCCACACGGTGCTGCGGAAGATCGCTCGCGGCGAGATGTAGAAGGTCCGGCCGGCTACCAGTCCTGTTCTTCTCTCAGGGACACCGGAGGGCCCAGGATCTCCGATAGGATGATCGCGCGGCGGAGCTCGCCCGCGCGCCCACCCCGAGCTCCGAAGAAGCGTTGCATCGTGGAGGTCCTGTTGCCCGACGATATGGCGTATCGTTCGTCTTCCTCGAGGTCTGCCAGCCCTACCGAATGCTTATCCTTGTGGGACACGGCGTCGACGGCGTCGACGGCGGCCACGGCGGGCACGGCGGCCTCGCGAGCCACTGGCCTGGCTCTTGCTTTCACGAGCGACGCTGGCCGGTGGGGGGTCCCGGCCACGCTCTCTCGGCCCTCTGCCAGGATTTCGTGGCCCGCCCGGCCCCTATCCACCGACACCGGCAATCGCGGAGACCGCTCCTCGAACCGGTCTCCGACCTGTGGGATCGGCCGTGCTACGTGACTCAGGCCGGTATCTCTCATGCTCATGGGCTCCGGAGCCGAAGCCCGCTCGAGGACATCCGGCGTTTGCCCCCGGGCCAACTTGGCGATCTCAGCCCAGATCTCATGGGGCACGAGTTCTTCCGCACCCTCCTGCTCGGTGGGCTCGCCTCTGGTGAGACTCAGGCCGCCGTCCGGAGAATCCGCCTCGGTCTCCGTGGGGCGTTGAAGCTTCTGACCTTCGCGGCGCTTCTTTCTCGACGCGCCCTCCATCATCGAAATAACGATGAAAAAGCCGATAACCAGAAACTGAATCAGGCCGTCATCCATGGGGCTACGCCTAGAAGGTGGTCATGCCAGCGGAGTGCTGTCGTCTTCGTCACCACTGGACAACGCCTCACGCATTTTCGTGTCGGACTGGACGTTCTGGAAACGAGCGTAATCCATGACCCCCAGGTTGCCCGCGCGAAAGGCCTCGGCCATGGCCAGCGGCACCTCCGCCTGCGCCTTGACCAACTCGGCCTGCATCTCCTGGACGCGTGCCTTCATCTCCTGCTCCTGCGCCACGGCCATCGCGCGCCGCTCCTCGGCGCGGGCCTGCGCCACGCGCTTGTCCGCCTCGGCCTGATCGGTCTGGAGATCCGCGCCGATGTTCTTACCCACATCCACATCCGCGATGTCGATGGAGAGGATCTCGAACGCCGTGCCCGAGTCGAGGCCCTTCTCCAGCACGGTCCTGGAGATGAAGTCGGGGTTCTCCAACACCTCCTTGTGCGTCTGCGCGGAGCCGATGCTCGACACGATGCCCTCGCCGACGCGGGCCAGGATGGTGTCTTCGCCCGCGCCCCCGACCAAGCGGTTGATGTTGGCGCGCACCGTCACGCGCGCCTGGGTGATGAGCTGGATGCCGTCCTTGGCCATGGCGGTGACCTTGGGCGTGTTGATCACCTTGGGGTTCACCGACACTTGGACGGCCTCGAACACATCACGCCCCGCAAGGTCTATCGCCGCCGCCTGCTGAAAGGCCAGTTCGATGTTGGCCTTGTCGGCGCTGATCAGCGCTCCCACCACCCGGTGCACGCTTCCTCCAGCCAGATAGTGCGCCTCCAACTGATCGACGTCCAGATCGATGCCGGCCTTGGTCGCGGTGATGAGCGGCCGCACCACCTGGGGCGGGCTCACTTTCCGCAGCCGCATGCCGACGAGTTGGCCCATGCTCACTTGCACGCCGGCCGA
>JBGMRK010000071.1:3859-11920 GCA_048061375.1 Longimicrobiales bacterium
ATGTGGTCTCGTCGAACGATCGCACCACGTGACGGTAGCCCTCGGAAGACACGACGCGAATGGGGGTGCCCTCCTCGATCCACTCCGACTCCGAGACCACGTCGAGCCGTTCGTCCAGGAAGAGCCCGGTGCCGGACGGGCGTAGGTCGGTGATGGCCACACCCTCGGAGCCGACGAGGTCGGGTCGGGGGAGCGCCGCTTCGTAACCGGTTTCACGGTCCGTGCGGGAGGCGAGGAAGATGCGCGATCGGAATAGGCGATCGCTGTGCGGTAGCCGTTTCAGGATCACCCAGCCCGTGACGAGGATGATCCCCACCGTCGTGCTGAGCACCCACCCGGCCGTGGTCAGGTCGGCGGTGAGAGCCGCGTCGCCCACCAGGCTCATGTAGAGCCCCCCGAGGATACCGGCTCCTCCGAGTACGCCGAACAATCCAAAACCGGGGATGACGAAGACCTCGACGGCCACGAGCACGGATCCCGCGACGATGATCAACAGTTCTTCCATCCCGGCCAGGCCGATGATCAGGTGCGAGCCGAAGAACAGCGATAGTGACAGGAGGCCCGCGGCCCCGGCCAAACCAAGGCCCGGCGTCTTGATTTCGATCAGAAGGCCGAGGAACCCCAGGGACAGCAGGAACGGTGAGACAACCGGATTAGACAGGAGCCGCACGATGCGCTCCGCCCAATTGACGCTCGTCTCGATAACCTCCGCCCCGGATGCTCCCACGATCTCCAGGAGCGCCGCCAGGTCGTCCACCTCCTCGGCATACCCGACCGCGACGGCCTCTTCGGTGGTGAGCGTGAGCAGCTTGCCCTCCGCGACCACACCGGCGATCTCGATGGACTCGTCCACCATGGCCTCGGCCACGGCGGGGTCGAGCCCTCGTGCCTCGGCCAGAGCGCGCATCTCGCTCCTCATGGCGGAGACGATCTTCTCGGGGGCCTTGGTCCCGGATCCGTCCACCGGAGTGGCGGCCCCGATGACCGAGCCGGGCCGCATGTAGATCCGGTCCGTGGCGAGCGAGATCAGCGCACCCGCCGAAAAGGCTCGGCGGTTCACCAACGTGTAGACGGGGATCTCAGCGTCGGCGACGGCGTCGGCGATGCGCTCTGCCGCATCCACGCGCCCGCCGGGGGTGTCCATATCGAGAATTACAGCGAGCGCGCCAGCGCGCTCCGCATCGTCGATGCTGCGCTCGATGAAGGGAGCCAGACCGAGCTCGATCACGCCGGAAACCGGTACGCGGTATACGACCCGACCGCTCTGGGCATCCGCCGGCGCTGCGACCATGGCAAGCGCCACGACCGCCGTCACACTCATGCTCACGGATCTCATGACCGACATTTCATCCCGTCCCTGCTCTGGGAGTTCCGGCGTGCTGCCGTTCGCGACCCTCGGTTCTTCTTCGACAGGTCCCTCAAGCTACTGCTCCGCCACTCACCGGACAAAGAAAAGGCCGCCACTCGTTTGCGACGACGGCTGCCGCGCATTCGCCGCTCGCCCCTCAGGGAAGCTCCGCACCGAGCAACAGGATGGCGTAATAGGCCCTGCGAGCCGCAATCCCATAGTCTTCGGCCTCGATGGCGCTGCCCGCACCCTTAACCAGCCGCTCCGCCCTCCGTAGCGTCTCTTCCGGATACGTATCCCGATTCACAATCCTTCCCAGCGCATCCTCCGCCGTCGCACGTAACAGGGTTGCGAGCCGGTGCGGGGTTACCTCCCTCAACATGTCCGAAGCCTCGAGCAACGCTCGAACGGCAGTCTGGGTAGCACCCACCTCGAGTGCGGCCCGTGCACGTCGGTGCGCGGCCGCCGCCAATTCAACACGCTGCTCGATGCTCGGGTCCAGATTGTCCGGGGCGAGCCCGTCGATGATCGCGAGCGCATCGCCCACCTCGTCGGTGGCGACGGTAAGCGCATCGAGACCCAAGCCATCCGCGAGAGCCGGCGCGGCCCGAACGTATACCTCGGTGCGAGCGGCGCGAGCCTGGGCAAGCGTCATCTCCCACGACGCCTCCCACTGCGCCGACACCTCGCGGAGATCGTCGGACCGCCCCGCTTCGGAGACCAGGCCGGGCAGCCCAGAACGATCCAGCACGAGGAGCAGCGCACCCTGAGTCTCGGCGGAGACCACGACCCCCATCGGGTCGGATGTGTCGTCTTCGCACGCACCGAGCACGATGACGAGGGAGAGAATGCCTCCGAGCGAGAGGTTGAAAGGCCGGGTTCGTGTTGGTTTGCGCATCGTGCTAAGGTAGAACACACAGGGCCATGGGATCAATCGCTCCGGTCCTCTGGCTCATCGGCTTGCTCTCCCGTGGGCTGCGGCATAAGTTGCCGTTCGGACGCTCGTTCGAACCCAATCTAGGGTATGGATATGATTACGGTACAACATGTTAGAGCGCTGTGTTCGAGTCATGCGGTAGATATTGGATCCTGGACTTTGCCTGCCTGAGGGGTCCCCTTGAAGGAGCAAAGCCGCTACGACGCCAAGCTCGGTCGCATCCTGCGGGAGGCGGCAGCCGTGTTTGCGGAAAAGGGGTATCACCGGGCCAGCATCCGAGACATCTCCGCCGCTACCGGCGTGAGCCTTTCCGGCCTGTACTATTATGTGCAGAGTAAGGACGAGCTGCTCTACCTGATCCAGCGCCAGTGCTTCGAGACGATCCTCGAGAGACTCCACGCGGAGTTGTGCGACGTGACGAACCCCGAGCGGCGCCTGAGCCTCTTGATCAGCAACCATCTGGGGTTCTTCGCCGGCAACATGAGCGAAATGAAGGTGCTCTCGCACGAGGCGGATGTACTGTCCGGGGACTACGCCAAGGAGATCACTCACCGGAAACGGGAATATTCGACCATCGTAAGCGATCTTCTCGGTGCCCTGGCACCTCAGGCTCGGAGCGTCGATCTTCGGAGGGCCACGTTCTCGCTGTTCGGGATGATGAACTGGATCTACACTTGGTACCGCCCGGACCGAGACGGCCCCGTGAATGTGCTGGCGACCGAAATGACACACCTGTTCCTCCGTGGGTTTGGATCGGGAATTCAGGACGGAGGGACCGACGGCGGAGGCGGCGAGACGACCGAGATGGGGCGAAGCGTATGAAGCGAATACACGGGACGGCCGGTGCGATGGAACCCGCCGGGTATATGGTTCTTGGCGCCATGAACTCGAGACTATCGAATTACACCAACCCCAGGTAAGGAAAACACATGTCGGAGAAGACACTGGTTCGGTACGAAGTACAGGACGGCGTGGGTGTGATCACCCTCGATGACCCGCCCGCCAACACCTACACCTACGAGATGATGGGGCAGCTGGACACCGCCATTCTCGCGGCGCGCATGGATGAGAGCGCTCAGGTGATCGTGCTCACTGGGCAGGGCGAGAAATTCTTCAGCGCAGGAGCGAACATCCAGATGCTGTCGGAGGTCACGTCGGGGTTCAAGTACTGCTTCTGTCTGCACGCCAACGAGACGCTGAACCGTCTCGAGCAGACGCCCAAGCTGACCATCGCCGTGCTCAACGGGCACACCGTGGGTGGCGGCCTCGAGATCGCCATGGCCTGCGATCTGCGCATTGCGCGGGCAGGTGGAAGCAAGGTCGGGTTGCCCGAAGTCAATCTGGGAGTGCTGCCGGGAACCGGCGGAACGCAGCGCATGGCGCGTTTGGTCGGGAAGTCCCGCGCCATCGAGCTAATGGCGACGGGAGAGACGTTCGGATTCGACAGGGCCGAGGCACTCGGCATTGTGAACAAGGTCATCGAGGCGGAGAGTCACGAGGACTTCATGAGCCAGGCCATGGACTACGCCAGGCAGTTCACCACACCGAAAAAGGCCGCCAAGGCCGTTGGACTGATCAAGCGCTCGGTGCAAAGCGGTGCCGAGCTTCCGTTCGAGGCGTCCCTGACGCTCGAGCGCGAACTCCAGCAACAGCTCTTCCAAAGCCAGGACGCACGAGAGGGCCTCGACGCCTACCTGGAGAAGCGCCAGCCTGAATTCACCGGCAAGTAGTGCCTGAGATGAGCGAGGCGTTCCGCGACAGGCTTTGGATCGGCAACGAGTGGCACGACGCCGCGTCTGGGGCGACGTTCGCCGATGTGAATCCGGCTACCGGCGAGCTGCTGGCGGACGTCGCGGCCGCTGACGAGGCCGACGTGGAGCGGGCGGTCGAGGCGGCCCGGTCGGCGCTCGCCTCCAAGGAGTGGGGTGGAATCAGCCCGCACAGGAGAGCCGAGATTCTCTGGAAGCTGGCGGACCTGATCGAGGCCAACGCCGATGAGTTGGCCGAGATTGAAACGCGTGACAACGGGAAGCCTATTTTCGAGTCGCGCCGCGTCGACCTCCCGAGTGTGGTGGAGAACTTCCGGTACTATGCCGGCTTGGCGGACAAAATCCAGGGTGACACGATTCCCGTCAGCGGGCCCTTTCTCAACTACACGCTCCGGGAGCCGGTCGGTGTTGTCGGCTGCATCGTGCCCTGGAACTTCCCGCTTTCTCTGGCGGCGTGGAAGGTGGCCCCTGCCCTCGCCTGCGGAAATGCGGTGATCCTGAAGCCCGCCGAGCAGACGCCGCTTTCGGTCCTGCGCCTGGGGGAGCTGGGAGCCGAGGCGGGTCTGCCCCCGGGAGCCCTCAACGTGCTTCCGGGATTCGGCGAGACCGCGGGAGCCGCGCTGGTGCGGCATCCGGGCGTGGATGTGATCGCGTTCACCGGCTCGACCGAGGTGGGCAAGATCATCATGCGGGAAGCAGCCGACACGCTGAAGAAGGTCTCACTCGAGTTGGGAGGCAAATCACCGAACATCGTGCTGGCCGACGCCGACGTGGAGGCGGCCGTAAGAGGAGCCATCACGGGCATCTTCTATGGGAAGGGCGAGGTGTGCGCCGCCGGCTCCCGGGTCCTGGTCGAGCGTGGCATCTACGACGAGTTCGTGGAGGCCTTCCAAGCACGAGCCGAACGAATGACCGTGGGTGACCCCATGGGTCCGAAGACGCGCCTTGGCGCGATTGTGAGCGAGGCTCAGCTGGAGCGTGTCATGGGGTACATCGAGGCGGGGCGGTCCGAGGGTGCCCGGCTCGTCACCGGGGGCGAGCGCACCGAAGTGGACGGCAAGGGCAATTTCGTGACGGCTACCGTGTTCGCGGACGTCGAGCCCAGCATGACGATCGCACGGGAAGAGATTTTCGGTCCGGTGGCGGCGGTCATGCCGTTCGAGGACTTCGACGACGCCGTCACCAAGGCGAATGACACGGTGTACGGGCTCGCGGCGGGAGTCTGGACCCGCGACATCGGCAAGGCGCATCGCCTGGCCTCGGAGCTCCAGGCCGGAACCGTCTGGATCAATACGTACAACCAGTATGACTCTGCGTCCCCGTTCGGTGGATACAAACAGAGCGGCTTCGGCCGCGACCTCGGCTACCGGTCCGCCCTGGAGAAGTACACGCAGGTGAAGAGCGTCTGGGTGGCGATCGACGCATGAGGCGCGCTGTTATCGTAGACGCCGTGAGAACGCCGATCGGTCGGCACGGCGGAGCCCTTTCGTCCGTGCGCCCCGATGACCTCGCTGCACATGTCATCACAGCGCTGGTCGAGCGCACGGGCATCGACCCCGTGCTCGTCGACGACGTCCTGCTGGGCTGCATCAACCAGGCCGGCGAGGACAACCGCAACGTCGCACGCATGGCGCTGCTGCGGGCCGGCCTACCGGTGAGCGTGCCCGGCCAGACCATCAACCGCCTGTGTGGCTCCGGGCTCCAGGCCGTGAACTCGGCCTTCCACGCGATCGCGGCCGGAGAAGGCGACGTGTTCGTAGCCGGCGGAGTCGAGAGCATGAGCCGGGCGCCGTACGTAATGCTCAAGCCGGATCGGGCCTTCGCCCGCGGGCACCCGTCCGTGGCCGACACCGTTCTCGGTTGGAGGTTCACCAATCCGGCCTTCGACGAGCAGTGGACGATCGGCCTGGGCGAGACCGCGGAGGTGGTTGCCGAGGAGTTCGGCGTGACCCGCGAGGAACAGGACGCCTTCGCGCTCGAGAGCCAGCGCCGCGCCGCTGCGGCCATGGAGAGCGGCCGCTTCGAGGCCGAGATCGCGCCGGTGAGTGTCCCGGCCCGCCGTGGCCAAACCATCATCGTAGATGCGGACGAGCACCCTCGGCCGGAGACGACGTTGGAGAGCCTCGGTGCGCTTCGGCCGGTGTTCAAGGCGGACGGAACGGTCACGGCCGGCAACGCCTCGGGGATCAACGACGGCGCCGCGGCGTTGCTGGTGGTGGAGGCAGAGAAAGCGGAGGCTCTGGGACTCCGGGCAATGGCAACCATTGTGTCCAGCGCCATCGCCGGCGTCGAGCCCCACCGCATGGGGATCGGTCCGGTCCCGGCGTCCCGGAAGGCACTCGAACGTGCGGGCCTGGAGCCGGCGGACCTGGACCTCGTGGAGCTCAACGAGGCCTTCGCGGCCCAGGCCATCCCATGCATTCGGGAGATAGGCTTGGACAGCGACCGTGTGAACGTGAACGGTGGAGCCATCGCCCTCGGGCACCCGGTAGGATGTTCGGGCGCGCGCATCCTCACGACGCTCGTTC
This sequence comes from Longimicrobiales bacterium, assembly GCA_048061375.1. Lineage (GTDB taxonomy): Bacteria > Gemmatimonadota > Gemmatimonadetes > Longimicrobiales > Gaopeijiaceae > JACZXQ01. Next base: position 10,442 of record JBGMRK010000071.1, read on the forward strand.
ACGAAATGGCGCGTCGTGAGGTGGAGAGCGGCCTCGCCACGATGTGCATCGGGGTGGGTCAGGGTATTGGGACCGTAATCACGCGGGGACACCAGGCATGAGCGCTGGTACTCGCCGCATCGCGGTCTTGGGAGCTGGTACCATGGGCCACGGAATCGCCCAGATCGCCTCCGCAGCCGGCTACCAGACCACGCTGTACGACGTCGACATGTCGGCCGTCGAGCAGGGTCTGCTGCGCATCCACGAGAACCTCGATAAGGCCATCGAGCTCGGAAAGGCGACGGCACAGGAGTGCGAGGACACGTTGGCGCGCCTTCACATGAGCTCCGACCTGGACCGTGCGGTCCATGAGGCCGAGGTCGTTATCGAGGCCGTGCCCGAGATCATGGACGTCAAGCAGGGCCTGTTCAAGCACATGGAGCAGGCGATCGCACCCGAGACCATCATCGCGTCCAACACATCGTCCCTGAGCATCACAGAGATGGCCTCGGTGCTCAAGCGGCCCGAGCGGTGTGTGGGCCTCCACTTCTTCAACCCCGTGCACATCATGAAGCTGGTGGAGGTCGTTTGGGGGGCGGCGACGTCGGAGGAGACTCGCGTGCGAGCCATGCGGCTCTCCGAGGAGTTCGGCAAGGTACCGATTCTCGTCAAAGACTCGCCGGGGTTCGCTTCGTCGAGGCTGGGCATCGTATTGGGGATGGAGGCGATCCGCATGGTGGAAGACGGGGTCGCCAGTCCCGAGGACATCGACAAGGCGATGGAACTGGGCTACCGCCACCCCATGGGCCCCCTCCGCCTGACCGACCTGGTGGGCCTGGACGTTCGCCTGGGCATCGCCACGTATCTGCACAGGACCCTCGGATCCGAGGCGTTTCGGCCGCCCAAGCTGCTCAAGAAAATGGTCGCCGAGGGTAAGCTCGGGCAGAAGAGCGGACAAGGCTTCTACCCTTGGGACGACGAATAGACCCGCATGAGCCTCCGCTGGACCCGCCGGGCGGTCGCCGCATTTCTCCTTTTCTTCGTCTTCGTGGTCACCTGGCCGGGCATCCTGCCATTCAATAGGGTCGAACCGCGCGTCCTCGGCATGCCCTTCGTCATGGCGTGGCAGGCGGGCCTCCTGGTGCTCACAGGAATCGTGCTCTACCTGCTCGACAGGGTGGAGTCCCGGGCGCGCAAGAAGTGACCGTGCCCGGAGCCCTCGCCGCCGAGGCCCACCGCTGATGGAGCGATGGCAGGTCATTCTGGCGGTCATCGTGGTGTATCTTGCCATCACCCTGGGGATCGGCCTCGCGGCCGGCCGTCGAAGCTCCAAGAGCGTGGCCGGCTTCGTGGCCGGCGACCGCGAATTCGGGCTACTGGTCATGTACTTCGTGACCGGAGCGAGCGTTTTCTCGGCGTTTGCCTTTCTGGGAGGGCCCGGATGGGCGTATTCCAGGGGGGCGGCCGCCTTCTACATCCTGAGTTACGGCGTGCTAGGCA
>JBGMRK010000072.1:0-11817 GCA_048061375.1 Longimicrobiales bacterium
GGCCGGTCACTTCCGAGAAGGAGCCGGGGCGCAACGATCCTTGTCCCTGCGGGTCTGGGAAGAAGTACAAGAAGTGCCACGGGAGGATGGCCGGGTAAGGACGGTGGTGGCGGTCGCGGACGGGGCATGGGGTGCTCCCGTCGCGGGAGCGCTTCGCTCTGCGGCTGCGCCGCAGACCCCCGCTCGTTGGGAGCACTCCATGCCCCATCCTGGCCCACGGCTCTGGGTCTCGCAGGGGTGGCTTTGAGGGTATTTGGGGCTAATGGGCTAGGCGTCTAACAGCCCGCACGACCGTCCCCCCTCATGTCCGGCCAGCCCCTCCCGCCCCTGCAAAAAAAGGAGGGGGAAGAGTGAGGTGACCCCCGAGACGGAAGAGGCGAGCGTGCGCTCCCCAAAGAGCGGCAATCTGCGGCGCAGCCGCAGAGCGAAGCGCTGCCGCGAAGGGGAGCGCACGCTCGCCTCGCCTGCCCAAACCAGTCCCCAAACAGTCCCATCACGCCATCCCCCAGCCCCACATCTCCACGTATCATCCTATCGACCCCTCATGCCCTCCCCCTCCCACCCCATCCGATCCTGGCCCTCCGAGGAACGCCCCCGTGAGCGTCTCGGCACGCTGGGAGCCCGCGCTCTCTCGGTGAGGGAGCTGCTCGCGATCCTGATCGGCAGCGGACAGGCGGGCGCGAGCGCGTTGGACGTCGCCGAGGGTGTCGTCGCTGAGTGCCGTGGCTCGCTCCGGCGTTTGAGCACCCTCGCCGCCGGCACCCTCGAGTCGGTTCCGGGCGTGGGCCGAGCCACGGCCGCACGCATCGTGGCCGCGCTCGAGCTGGGGCGCAGGGCAGCCGCGGACCGGCCTGAAGCCGAGGATCCGATCCGCGGCCCCCGGGACGTCTTCCGACGCATGGGTCCCAGGCTGCGCGACCTCGACCGGGAGGAATTCCACGTCCTGCTGCTCACGTCTCAACACAAAGTGATCCGTGAGGTCTTGATCACGCGCGGGATCCTGGACGCGTCCCTGATCCATCCCCGGGAGGTGTTCAAGCCCGCCATCATCGAGAGTGCCGCCGCGGTCATCCTGCTCCACAATCATCCCTCCGGAGACCCGAGCCCTTCGGGCGAAGACCGCGCGGTCACCCGGCAGCTTGCGGACGCCGGGCGCACGATCGGAATTCCGGTGCTGGACCACGTCATCCTGGGCGATACCGGCTTCACGTCCATGTCCGAGCTCGGGGTGCTCGACTGAGGCGATCGAGCCCGAAACAGTAGACGGCCTGCGGGGGTAGTGAATCTTGGCGGTTGTCGCTCTCTTCACACTCCGCGGCTCCAAGGGGCGCTTCCGCCCATCCCACGCGACCTCGGCTCTCGAGACGGACGTAGATTCACGGCATATGGCGACCGCGACGACGGCGAAACCACCCACCATCCGTGGACTGCCCCGGGTTTTGGCCCGGGCCATGGAGGCGTATGCCGACCGGTTGGACGTCGATTTGATCGTCGAGGCCTACGGTGTCGCGAAGGAGGCTCACGCCGGGCAGCGACGCGCCTCGGGGGAGAAGTTCGTCTCGCACGCGGTGGAGGTGGCGACCATCCTGGCCCAGCTTCGGCTGGACACCGACTCCCTGGTGGCGGGGCTCATCCACGACGTCGTCGAAGACACCCCCATTTCGCTCGCCGAGATCGAGAGGCGGTTCGGCGGCACCGCGGCCACGATCGTGGACGGGGTCACCAAGATCGGCCGTGTGGAGTTCCGCTCCAACACGGAGCAGCAGGTCGAGAACTACCGGAAGATGCTGCTGTCGATGGCGCAGGACGCGCGGGTGATCCTCGTAAAACTCGCCGACCGCCTCCACAACATGCGTACGCTCAAGCATCTGGACGCCGACAGGCGACGCCGCATCGCGATGGAAACCCGGGAGATCTACGCGCCGCTGGCCCACCGCCTGGGCATGGCCCAGATCCGGTGGGAGCTCGAGGACCTGAGCTTCCGCTTCCTCGAGCCCGAGGAATACGACGCGCTCACCAAGCGGGTGCGGCAGCGCCGCAAGGAACGCGAGCGCCAGATCATGGAGTTGAGGAAGCCGCTCGAGGAGGAGTTGGAGAACTCCGAGATCCCGGCCGAGGTCACGGGCCGCCCCAAGCACCTCTGGTCGATCTACCGCAAGATGGAAGGCAGCGATGTGCCGTACGAGGAGATCTACGACCTCATGGCGATACGGGTGATCACCGACTCGGTACAGCACTGCTACGCGGCGCTCGGCATCATCCACAGCCGCTGGACACCCGTGCAGGAGCGCTTCCACGACTTCGTGGCCACGCCCAAATCGAACATGTACCGGTCGCTGCACACCACGGTGATCGGGCCGGGGGGGCGCCGCTACGAGATTCAGATCCGCACCGACGAGATGCACCGCACGGCGGAATACGGCATCGCCGCGCACTGGCGTTACAAAGAGGGCCGCGACGAGGTCTCGGCGGATGAGAGTAGCGACGAGGTCGATGAGGCGCTCACATGGTTCCGCCAGGTGCTGGAGTGGCAGCAGGACACCGACGAGCCCGAGGAGTTCATGGAATTCCTCCGCATGGATCTTTTCCAGGGCGAAATCTTCGTGTTCACACCCAAGGGCGAGGTGAAGCAGCTTCCCGTGGGAGCGACTCCCATCGACTTCGCCTACTCGGTGCACACCGAGGTGGGACACCACTGTGCGGGAACTCGAGTCAACGGGCGCATCGCCCCGCTCTCCAGGGAGCTGAGGAACGGGGACACGGTCGAGATCATCGTGAACACTCGCCAGCGGCCGAACCGGGACTGGCTGTCGTTCGTGAAGACCTCGAGGGCGCGGGGCCGGATCAAGCAGTGGATTCGCAAGGAGGAGTTCGAGTCTGCCCACAAGTTGGGCAAGGACTTCTTCCTGCGTGAGGTGCGCAAAGCCGACCGCGACAAGCCGACCAAGGAGCAAATGGCCGAGGCGGCCGTGGCCCTCGGGTACGTGGATTTCGAGCATGTCCTGGCGGCCATGGGGCGCGGCAGTGTGGGTCCCACGCTCGTGATCAAGGCGCTCTATCCCGCGGAAGAGCCGTCCGACGTGGTCCGACGCACACCATCGGCCCTCGAGCGCATCGCCGAACGCATTCGCCGATCGAGCCGCGGGGTCCGCATCCAGGGCATGGACAACCTCATGGTGCGGTACTCCCAGTGTTGCCAGCCCCTGCCGGGCGACAGCGTGATCGGCTACATCACGAGGGGCAGGGGTGTCTCGATCCACCGCACGGATTGTCCCAACATCCTCGATCTCACGGAAGAGCGCCGGGTCGAGATCGAGTGGACGGCCGAGAAGGGCGACCGCTTCTTCGTGAAGCTCTACCTGCACGGCACCGACCGGCGAGGGCTGCTTTCCGACGTGGCCAAGGCCATCACGGACACGGGCACCAACATCCAACACGCCGACATGCGGGCCGTGGAAGGCGGAATGGTGGGGGAGTTCGCCGTGGAGGTGCAGCACCTGAACCACCTCGAGAAGGTCATGAAGGCTGTGCGACGGGTGAAGGGATTGTTGCAGGTGGAGCGCTTGGAGTCGTTCAGTGAGTCGGACCTGAAGTGACGCCGCCGATCTCGCCGCCCGGAGCCTGATCGATCATCGACCAACCCGGTTGATCCGCCAGAAACCCTATGCCCGATTTCAAACTGACCTCGGACTACGAGCCCAGGGGCGACCAGCCCCGGGCCATCCAGGAGCTCACCGAGGGGCTCGCCCGCGGGGACCGCTTCCAGACCCTCCTGGGGGCCACCGGCACGGGCAAGACGTTCAGCATGGCCCACGTGATCGTGAATCACGATCGGCCGACGCTCGTGATGTCTCACAACAAGACTCTGGGAGCCCAGCTCTACGGCGAGCTCAAGGCGCTCTTCCCGACCAACGCCGTCGAGTACTTCATCTCGTACTACGACTACTACCAGCCCGAGGCGTACCTGCCGTCCACGGACACCTACATCGAGAAGGACGCGTCCATCAACGAGGACATCGAGCGGCTGAGGCTGCGCGCGACGTCCTCGCTCATGGAGCGCGACGACGTGATCGTGGTCGCGTCGGTATCGTGCATCTACGGCCTGGGGAATCCCGCCGACTACCGCGCCCTGATGCTGCACCTGGCGGTGGGTGAGCACCGCAGCCGGCGTGACATTCTGCGCGGACTGGTGGATATCCAGTACAAACGGAACGATTATGAGTTCGGGCGCGGCACGTTTCGCGTGCGCGGCGATACCGTGGAGGTCTTCCCCGCATACGAGGAGCAGGCGGTGCGGATCGAGCTCTGGGGCGACGAGGTGGAGCGTATCACGCGCTTCGACCCGCTCACCGGAGAGACCATCTCGCCGCTCGAGCGCACGTCGATCTATCCCGCGAGCCACTATGTGACCCGCCGCGAGATCATCGACGGGATGCAACCGCAGGTCCGCCGCGAGCTTCGCGAACAGGTCGCGGCCTTCGAGGCCCAGGGGCGGTTGCTGGAGGCCCAGCGCATCGAGAGCCGCACCAACTTCGACCTCGAGATGATGATGGAGATCGGTACCTGCCCGGGAATCGAGAATTACTCGCTCTACACCAGCGGGCGTAGGCCCGGGGATCGCCCCTCCTGCCTCATCGACTACTTTCCGGAGGATTTCCTGGTGATCGTGGACGAGTCCCACGTGTCCATCCCCCAGATCCACGGGATGTACAAGGGGGACCGTTCGAGAAAGGAGACGCTCATCGAGCACGGATTCCGGCTGCCGAGCGCCCTGGACAACCGCCCGCTCCGCTTCGACGAGTGGCGTGATCTGGCGCCCAAGGTGGTGTTCGTCTCGGCGACGCCGGGCGACTGGGAGCTGGAGAGCTCCGGTGGCGTGGTGGTCGAGCAGATCATCCGTCCCACCGGCCTCATCGACCCGGCCATCGACGTGCGCCCGGTCAAGGGTCAGGTCGACGATCTGCTGGCCGAGATCCATGAACGGACCGCGCGTGGCGCAAGGGTGCTGGTGACCACGCTCACCAAACGCATGGCCGAGGACCTCTCGGAGTACTTCCAGTCTTTGGGCGTCAAAGTCAGCTACATGCACTCCGACATCAATGCCATCGAGCGTATGGAGATCCTCCGCAATCTGCGTTTGGGGCGCATCAACGTGCTGGTGGGCATCAATCTGCTGCGCGAAGGCCTGGACCTTCCGGAGGTGTCGCTGGTGGCGATTCTGGATGCGGACAAGGAGGGCTTTCTCCGGGACGCCCGCTCGCTCATCCAGACCATCGGGCGCGCCGCGCGTAATGTGGAGGGCAAGGCGATTCTCTATGCCGACAAGGTGACGGACTCGATGCGCCGCTGCCTCGACGAGACCGGGCGCCGCCGCGCCGTGCAGGTGGCCTTCAACGAAGAGCACGGCATCACGCCCGAAACGATCCGTAAGAGCGTGCAGGAAATCGAGTTCTCGACCCGGTTCGCGGATGCGAGCGACGCGCCGGCCGCAAAGGTGTCGGAGCCCGCCCCGAGCTACGCGGACGAGGTCAACGCCGAGGAATTCATCAAGATTCTGGAGCAGGAGATGGCCGAGGCGGCCGAGCTGTTGGACTACGAGCGGGCGGCGCTCCTCAGGGATCAGATCTTCGAGCTGAAGGTGTCGGTAGGCAAATGATGCTCGACGAGCAGGATCTCGTCCGCTGGGGTGAGCGCATCGGAGCGCAGATCCAGCCGCCCGTGTGCGTGGTGCTCACCGGCCCCGTGGGCGCGGGCAAGTCCGTGCTCGCGCGGGCCGTCGTGCGTGGGGCCGGAGTCGCCGAAGTGGTGCCCTCGCCCACCTTCAACCTCGTGTTCCGTTACCAGGCGCCACGCGGCATCGAGATCGTGCATCTGGACCTTTACCGACTGGAACGCCCCGACGATTTGTGGGAGATCGGGTGGGAGGAGTTGGGCGCCCCGGACGAGGTCGTGCTGATCGAATGGCCGGAGCGGGCAGGCGATCTCCTGCCCGCGGACCGCTGGGAGGTGGCGCTCGAGGTGGCCGAGGACGACGCGATGCTCCGTTTAGTGGAGGTGACGAAGGTGGGGGACCCGGGTGGCCTTCCCGGGTTTCCCGTGCGCCTGTCTTTGGGGGGCGACGCGTGAGCGGGGTCTGGTCGGCCACGGGCCACTATCTCGCCATGGACACCTCGACCCCCGTGGGGTCCGTCGCCGTAGCGGTCGGCGGTGACGTAGTGGCCCGACGCTTCCTCCGCGCCCCGGGGGCCCACGCCGCGAGTCTGATCCCCGAGATCGAGGGCGTGCTGGCGGACGCTTCCGTACGGCTCCAGGAGTTGGACGGGATCGTGGTGGGGGGAGGGCCGGGCTCGTTCACCGGAGTGCGCGTGGCGGCGGCGACGGCCAAGGGGCTCAGGCGGGCTCTGGACGTGCCACTTTGGGTGTTTTCCAGCCTCGCCTGCGGCGCGGCGTCCCTCGGTATGCGCTGGTTGCCCGGCTCCGAGGGCCCCAACCTGCCGCTCACCGATGAGGATCGCGCGTGGCCGAGGTACATCCTCCTGGACGCCCGCGGGGGACGCGTCTATGCGGCGTGCTACCTGGAAACCCCGCAGGGCTTGGACGTGCTCGTGGAGCCGCACGCGACCACGATCGACGCGATCCTGTCGGGAGAGGTCCCCTACTCGGTTTTCGCCGGGGACGGCGCCGGCCGGCATGCCGACCAGATCACGGGGGCCGGTTTCCCCGTGTTGGCGAGCCCGCTGGGAGCCCCGCTCGCCGACGGGCTGATTCGCCTGCTGGCACTCGCTCCCGAGACGGCCCCGTTGGAGAACCCGTCGGCGTGGCAGCCGAGCTACCTGCGCGCCACGGGCGCCGAACGCATGGCGAGGGGCGGGTGACCGAGCTCCTGTTCCGGCCCATGCTCGTGGAGGACCTTCCGGAGGTTGCCAAGATCGAGGTGGACACCTTCTCGACACCCTGGCGTGAGACTACCTTCCAATCACTGCTGGAACGGCCCGGCGTGGAGATGTGGATCGCCGAGCAAACGCCCGGAATCCTGGCCGCATACGCCGTTCTCTGGTGTATCCGGGACGAGGGCGAGTTGGCGAACATCGCCGTGCGGCCGACGCTCCAGCGTCGCGGAATCGGCGCCGAGTTGCTCGACTGTGTGCTCGGGGTGGCCCACGAGCGTGGCGTGAAGAGTGTCTACCTCGAGGTTCGCACATCCAACGCGGCGGCCCAGACCCTCTACGCCAGCCGGGACTTTCGGCAGGTTGGAGTTCGGCGAAACTACTACAAGCGGCCCACGGAGGACGCGTGGGTTTTCGTCAAGCGACTCGTGTGAATAGGCCTCTGGAGGTCTCTGACTGATGGCGAGCTTTCCCGATTACAGGCCACGCAGACTAAGGCGCTCCGAAGCGCTCCGCGGCCTCATCCGTGAGACTTCCCTGGCGCCGGAACATCTCGTGCTCCCCTTCTTCGTGGTGCCCGGCGACGACGTCCGGCAGCCCGTCGACGCCATGCCGGGTGTCGAGCGTCTCTCGGTGGACCACCTGGTGACGGAGGCCGCCGCGGCGCAGGAGCTGGGGATCCCGGCGGTCCTCTTGTTCGGCATCCCGCCCTCCAAGGACGAAGTGGCGAGCGGCGCGTATGCCGACGATGGTATCGTCCAACAGGCGGTGCGGGCACTCAAGGCGGCGCACCCGAAGCTGGTGGTCGTCACCGACGTGTGCCTGTGCCAATACACCTCCCACGGCCACTGTGGCGTATTGGTCGGTGACCACGTGGACAACGACGCCACGTTGGACCTTTTGGCCCAAACCGCGGTCAGCCACGCGAACGCGGGGGCCGACATCGTGGCCCCGTCCGACATGATGGACGGCCGGGTGGGAGCGATCCGTGATGCGCTCGAAGACGCCGACCATCCGGACGTCGCCATCATGAGCTACGCGGCAAAATACGCCTCGGCGTTCTATGGACCGTTCCGCGAGGCGGCGGACTCGGCTCCCGGAAAGGGAGACCGCCGCGGATACCAGATGGATGCGGCCAATGCGGATGAGGCTCTGAGGGAGGTCTTCCTCGACCTGGACGAGGGCGCCGATATCGTGATGGTAAAGCCTGCGCTGCCCTACTTGGATATCATTCGACGGGTCAAGACGGAGACGGGGTACCCCGTAGCCGCATACCAGGTATCCGGCGAGTATGCGATGATTCGAGCCGCCGGAGAGCGAGGATGGCTCGATGGCGAAGCCACGCTGATGGAGTCGTTGTTGTCCATCCGAAGGGCCGGCGCCGACATCGTGATCACATACTGGGCGCGGGAATTCGCCAGGATATTTCAGAAACGTTTGTAGTCTAATTGCAAAAAATCGTTGACCAAGATCGACATGAAAGGGTATCTTCAGGCGTGCGATACAGTAGCGTAAATCCCTGTCTCGGTTGACGAAGGGAACAATCATGGCTCGGTTGAAACTCGTCTTGGTGGCGCTGGTAATTCTTCCAGGTTTTGTGTCTGGACAGCAGGCGCCTCTTACCCATACGGTGGTAGAGGGCGAGACCCTTTGGGGTCTGGCACAGCGCTATTACCAGGATGCTTATCTATGGCCACGCATCTGGGAGGCCAACCGGGCTGCCGTGGAAGACCCCAACCTCATTCTTCCGGCTCAGGTCTTCGTCATCCCCGGGCTGGCGGGGCCCGCGGTGATCAGCTCCGTCTCCGTGCAGCCCCGCCCCCGGCCCATGGAGGCGGATCTCGAGCCCGAGCCCGAGTTCGAGGGAGACGCGCGCACGCAGAACCGCACCGTCTTCTATCGTGACCCTGACACGGGTACCGGCCTGGTCGGCGTGGAGGACGCGCCGTATCTCGTCGTTCCACGCCATACGGTCTATTCGGCCGAGTGGCTCGTCAGGGATGATGACGTGACGTCCATCGGCACGATCGATGCCATCCCGGAGGCCGGTGACCTGAGGACGGCTCTGCCCTACACCCGCGTGCGGGTCGTCCTGGACGGTTCCCGGAATATGTCAATCGGCGACCGCCTCCAGAGCTTCCGGCCCGGTAGGGTCATCGCCGACATCGGTCAGATCATGACCCCCACTTCGGTCATGACCGTAACCCGCGTAGAGGCCGCCGGTGTTGTCGCCGTCGTGCTCGACGCGTTCGACCGCGTGCGTGGGGGAGACATGGTTCGGCCGGCCCCGCCGTTCGATCTGAAGCCCGGCGATGAGCCGGACATGATTACGGCAGAAGGTACGGCGCAGATTCTTGGATTCGGCCGGTCGAGTTCTGTCCAGAACCTGGGTGACATCGCCTTTCTGGACCGGGGTGAGGCTCACGGCCTCGTGGTCGGCGACGAATACATCCTCTACACCGGTGAAACGGAGGGCTGGTCGGGTGACGTGGCGGGCCGCCTTCAGGTCGTCGGAACGCGCGCGAATACGGCTTCGGCACGAATCATCGGTATCCTCGGCCCGGTCTTCGCGCCGGGCCTGACCGTGCATCTCGACCGCAAGATGCGCTAGCCATGAGTGGGGGCCTGACGCTGCGGTGATCCATTACGTCGCTCTCCTGCTCTACATCTCCGCCCTGACCCTCTGGGTCCGCTCTCTTCTCGAGGGTGGCCGGGGCAAACTGGCGATGGTCGCGTTCGGCGTCGCGGCGGCGGGGGTCACCGCGCACACGGCCGCGCTCGTCCAATTCACCGTGCTCTACGACGAGCTTCCGCTCGTGGGGTTGGCCCCGTCTCTCTCGACGCTGGCCCTGGTTATCGGCGTAGGCTTGCTGGCTACCATCGGGCTCGGCGAGGTCAGGCGGATCGGCATCGTCCTCATTCCCCTCGTGATCGTCATGGAGGGAGTCGCGGTGGTGCTCGGTGTGCGGCCGGCTGAAGGGGCGTTGGACTTTCAGGGCGCCTGGTTCGCGCTTCACGTTACGCTGGCGTTCGCCGGCTATGGCGGCATGACGGTGGCCTTCTCGGCGTCCGTGCTCTACCTCGTCCAGTTCAACACCCTCAAGGCCAAGCGGCTGGGCCCCGCGTTTCGTTTTCTGCCCCCTCTGGCCACACTCGACCGGTTGGGTAGGATCGGCCTGGTGGCCGGACTCATCACGCTCACGCTGGGCCTGGCTCTCGGATGGGCTTGGACGGTCCGGTTCCGGCGCTCACTCGAGCCGACCGATCCGACCGTGATCTGGGGGGTCCTGACCTGGCTGGTATTCGTGGGCGTGCTGATGGCGCGGGGACGGGGGAGCCAGAACGAACGTAAGGGCGCCTTGGCAACGGTGGCCGGGTTCGCGTTGGTGGTCGTGTCGTATGTCGTTCTCCGGATCGCTGCCTCGACCTCGGGCTTCTTCCTCTGATGACGCTGGCGGTTGTGGGTGTCAGTCACCATACAGCCCCTGTCGAGGCCAGGGAGAGGTTCGCGTTCGGGCACGCGGAGGCCGTTCGGGCACTCGGAGGGCTGCGCGAGGAAGCGGGCCTCCGTGAGGCCGTGCTGTTGTCGACCTGCAACCGCACGGAGCTTTACTTCCACCCGGCCGCCGACCGGGCGGCGCTGGAGGCGGGTGTTACCGTGCTCAAGAACAAGGCGGAAGGGGTCGAGGGATCCGCGGACAGCTATATCTACCGAAAACAGGGGCTCGATTCGGTCAGGCATCTCTACTTCGTAAGCGCCGGCCTGGACTCCATGGTGCTGGGCGAGGCCGAGATCCAGGGCCAGGTGAAGGTCGCCTACGAGCTCGCCACGCGGGTGCCGGTGGAGCCCTCCATGGCGGGCCCCGTCCTAAACCGGCTCTTCCAAACCGCTCTCGCGGTCGGGGGACGGGTCCGATCGGAGACCACCATCGGCCAGGGCGCCGCGTCGGTCGCATCCGTGGCCGTCGCACTCGCGGGCAAGATCTTCGGCTCGCTCGAGAGCCGGCGCGCGCTGATCCTCGGTGCCGGAGCCAACGCCCAAACAGTCGCGGAGGCGCTTACGAGGCAAGGAGTGCGCGGCATCCTGGTCGCCAACCGGACGCAGAAGCGGGCCGTCGACATGGCGGAGCGGCTCGAGGGGGCGGCCATACCGTACGACGACGTAGCCGGCCGGCTCGATGAGGTGGACATTCTCGTCACCTCCACCGCGGCGCCCCACGTGGTGCTCTCGCTCGAAGCGGTGCGGGGCGCCCTGCCGCAGACCAGGGGGCGTCCACTATTGATCATGGACCTCGCCATCCCAAGGGATGTCGAGCCGGCGATCGGGTCCGAGCCCAACGTGTTCCTGTACAACGTCGATGATCTGCGCGAGATCGTGGACGATACGCTGGACCGGCGGAAGGCCGTGCTTCCGGTGGCGGAGCGAATCATCGAGGACGAAGTCGAGGCGTTCCGGCGTTGGTACGAGGCCAGGCAGGTGGTGCCCCTGATCCGTTCGCTGCGCGGGCGCTGGGACGGAGTGCGCGACGAGGAGCTCCAATGGCTCTGGCAACGACTCGGGCATCTCTCGCCGCACGACCATGAGATGGTGGAGCGGTTCTCCGAGCGCTTGCTGGGCAAGCTTCTGCACGAACCGACGGTGCGGCTCCGCGAGGGAGTGGAAAACGGGCGGGTGTCCGACTTCATCGAGGCCGTGCGGTACCTGCATGGTCTGGATGTGGCTGGACTGGATCTTGCTCGGGACCAAGACGAGGACGAGGACGAGGAACCCGCGGACCCGGCGGAGCCTGAGCCCGAGTCATTGACGGAGAGCGACGGAACATGAGCGACACGCCCAGGCGGGTGCTGGTAACCGGTGGGGCGGGGTTCATTGGAAGCCATGTGGTGGACGCGCACCTGGCGCGGGGTGACCGGGTCTGGGTCGTCGACG
>JBGMRK010000073.1:0-11507 GCA_048061375.1 Longimicrobiales bacterium
TGGATCGCGGGCGAGTATCCCGATTGGACCGAGTCTTCCGTGCTGCTCGTGGCGCCCATCTACAACGCGGACGGCAACGAGCGCATGAGCCTGACGAACCGGCCCCGGCAGAATGGGCCGATCGGCGGCATGGGTCAGCGGCCGAACGCTCAGGGCCTCGACCTGAACCGTGACCACATGAAGCTGGCGTCCCCCGAGGCGAGGGCCGTGGTGAGCCTGATGCGTGATTACGACCCACACGTCGCGGTTGATCTGCACACCACGAACGGCACACGCCACGCCTATCATCTGACGTACGCACCGCCTCTGCACCCCGACACCGACCCGGGCATCATCGAGTTGCTTCGTGGCGACTGGCTTCCGTCCGTCACCCGAACGATCAAGGAGAAGCACGGCTGGGACTACTACTACTATGGGAACTCCGGCCGCTCCGTACCCGAGGGAGAGACCCCGAGGTGGGCTACGTTCGACTACCGTCCCCGCTTCAACAACAACTACGTGGGTCTCAGGAACCGTTTCGCGATCCTCAGCGAGGCCTACGCCTACGCGACGTTCGAAGACCGGGTCATGGCCACGCTCTACTTCGTTGAGGAGATCCTGAATTACGCAAGCGAGCACGGCGCGGAGATCAGGCGAATCACGGCCGAGGCCGATGCGCGTTCGGTTGTCGGGATGTCGCTTTCCGTGCGGTCGCAGTTGGTTGCGGCGGAGGAGCCTGTGACGATCCTCATGGGAGAGGTGGAGGAAGAAGAGCACCCGGAGACCGGCGAGGTGATGTTCCGACGCCTCGACGTGAGCAACCCGGTCGAGATGATCGAGTACGGCACGTTCGCGGCGACGGAACAAGAGATCGCGCCCGCCGCCTACATCCTACCTCCGGAATTGTCGGACATCGTGGATGTGCTGCGCATCCATGGAGTGCAGACCCAAACCACCACCACCGAGATGACCCTGGCGGTGCAGGAGTTCATGGTGACGTCGACCGAAGCTTCCCAGAGAGCCTTCCAGGGCCGCTACGAACGCGAGGTTCAGGGCGCTTATCACGAGGTCGAGCGGACGTTCGTTCCCGGGACGACGGTCATCTCCGTCGCGCAGCCCCTCGGGCTGCTGGCCTTCCAACTCTTGGAGCCCCGGGCCGATGATGGGTTCCTCGACTGGGCGATGCTGGACGAGTTCATCGAGGCAGGATCGGCCTATCCTGTTGCGCGTAGCCCTACGCGGGTGAACGTACGGTAAGGGCTCGGCTTGGTCTGCCCCTCCTCCGTCGGTAGATTTCTTTTCTTCGGGTCCGTGCCCGAAGGCCAAGAATGGAACGCAGCCGCTTGCGCGGTGGTTCGGTTCCCGCCTCCCCACATCGAGGATGATCAATGAAGCCATTGCCGCTCTACGTGCTCTTACTGACCTCTCTCACGGCATGTGCCGATACGGCTGCGCCCGCCACGAGCCTGGCTTCCGAGGCACTGGACGCCGCGGCCGGCACCATCACGGCAGACGACTACTTCCAGCGTATCGGCGTCATCGCGAACGACTCCATGATGGGCCGTGACACGCCCAGCCCCGGTCTGGACGCGACGGCCAACTGGATCGCGTCGGAGTTCGAGCGCATGGGGGTTGCGCCGGCCGGTGAAAACGGCACGTACTTCCAGCGCTACGCCATCACGTCCGTGCGGGCCGATTTCGGCAGCTCGTCCGCGGAACTGGACGGCACGGAGTTGAGCTTCGGGACGGACATGAGCTTTCCGTCCGGGGCGGTCGAGGGCGACCTGGAAGGGGAGGTGGTGGTCGTCAGTGGAAGTGGCACGCCGGACGATCGGCAACTCGCCGAGGCGGAGGGCAAGCACGTGTTGATCATCGCAAGTGGCAATGGCGGTGGCGGTGGACGGCGAGGACGGCGCGCCGACTTCCGGACCATCCGCTCGTTCCAGTCCTCCGGGGCGCTCTCGGTGGTGCAGGCGTCCGCAAGTGACGACGCCGCTTGGGACCGCGACGTAAGACGGCAGCGCACGAACGTGGGCGTACGCTTTGGCACGAGTATCCGCGCGCCCCGCGTGAACATCCGTGACGCGGCGCTCCGCCCCATTCTGTCCGCACGCGGGTTGGATCTCGACGCTCTGCGCTCGGAGGCAGGCAGCCTCACCGCCACGGCCGTGCCGGGCCTGCGCCTTGCTCTGACCCTACGCACCGAGGTGATACAGGATCAGACCGCCCCCAACGTCGTGGGCATCGTGGAGGGCCGCGATCCCGAACTGCGCGACGAGTTCGTCGTCTTCAGCGCACACATGGATCACGTGGGCACCGGCACCCCGGATGAGTCGGGTGACTCGATCTTCAACGGGGCCGATGACGATGCGTCGGGGACCGTCACGGTCGTGGAGTTGGCCGAGGCGTTCGCCTCCCTGGATCCGGCTCCGAGACGGTCGATGATCTTCCTGCTGGTCAGCGGCGAGGAGAAGGGGCTTTGGGGCAGCCGGTACTATGCTGACAATCCGACTGTGCCGATCGATCAAATCGTGGCGAACCTGAATGCCGACATGGTCGGTAGAAACTGGCCCGACTCCATCGTGGTGATCGGTAAGGAGCACTCCGACCTCGGTGCCACCATGAACCGGGTCAACGCCGAGCATCCCGAACTCGGGATGGTGGCGATCGACGACATCTGGCCCGAGCAGAACTTCTACAGCCGATCCGATCACTACAACTTCGCTCGCAAGGGAGTGCCGATCTTGTTCTTCTTCAACGGGACCCATGACGACTACCACGGCCGCGATGATGAAGTCGATCGTATCGACACGGAGAAAGCGTCGCGGATCGGCAAGCTGATGTTCTACCTCGGGGTCGAGGTGGCCGAGCGCACGGCTCGTCCGGTCTGGGATCCCGAGAGTTACCGTGAGATTGTGGAAGGAGCGGGACGATGAGTGGCGCGCTGGCTAGCCCGATGACGGGGGAGATGTTCGAGTTGATGGCAGAATGGGACGGCATCGGCGTCGTCGTTCGGCACGATGCGCCCACCGGGACCTGGATCTTCATCGCGCTGCACGACGACACCCTGGGGCAGCCGGTGGGCGGGTGCAGGATGAAGGTTTATGAGCGACCCGAGGACGCGCTCGTCGATGCGCTCCGCTTGGCGAAAGGCATGACCAGCAAATGGGCTGCCATCGACTTCCCGTTCGGAGGCGGCAAGTCGGTACTCGCCATCCCGCACGAGCTCGAAGGTGCCGAGCGCACGGGACTCCTTCAGCGGTTCGGGGAACTGCTCAACACGTTGAAGGGCACGTACGGTACAGGCGAGGACATGGGCACGACGCCCGAGGACATACTCACCATCGCTCAGGTCACCTCGAATGTCATGGGCGTCGAGTCCGGGTCGACCGACATCATCGACCCCGGTCCGTATACGGCGCTCGGGGTGTTCGAGTCCATCCGGTCCGTGCTCCGTCATACTGTGGGTAGTGACGACATGACCGGAAAGAGGATCCTGATCCAGGGGATCGGTCGTGTCGGTGAGCCACTGGCCCGCACGATCAGCGCGGCGGGGGGCCAGGTCCTTCTCTCGGATGTCGACACATCCCGTGTGGCGGCCTTGGCCGAGGAGTTGGGCGGGACCGTCGTGCCTGCCGAGGCCATCTACTCGACCGATTGCGATGTGTTCGCGCCCTGCGCGATCGGCGCGATCCTGAGCGAGGACACGATTCCCCTGCTCAAGTGTCGTGGCGTGGCCGGATCTGCGAACAACCAACTCCGCGATGACGGCGATGCGGAGCTTCTTCATGGTCGTGGCATCCTTTACGCCCCGGACTACATCGCCAACGGAGGTGGCGCCATGGCGTTCGGACTCATCTTCCAGGGTGTGACCGGGGATGAGACGCTGAGGAGCCGGGTGAGCACGATCGGGGCTTCGCTCGACGAGATCTTCGAAGAGTCCGCTTCCGAGAGCATCTCCCCACTCGTTTCGGCAAGTCGGAGGGTTGAGCGGATTCTCATGGCTGCCCGAAGGCCGACCGCATAGGCGCCACCGAGATTAACGTCCTCTCTGGAGGACACTTTTTCTTCAGAGTTCAAGAAAAAGCCCCCCGCCGGATTTGCCGGCGAGGGGCAAAAAATTCCGAAAATCGGATCAGTTTTCCAGATTGCCGGAGTTTGGGAAGAACTCGAAGAAGGTCTGCAAACCCGTGGCGTATAGGAAATTCCACACGTGGTCCGGAAGGTCCTTGACCCACACTTTTCGGCATTCGTCATGAGCGAGCTGCCGAGCGGTCATCACAAGCGCCAATGTGACTACATCGGGCGCCTGAAGTCCCGTAAAGTCAAAGACCAGGTCGGTTTTCGGCTCCTGCGCCGGTGCGCCGTGTGAGCGTACCCGAGCAAGGCTCCGTCCCAGCCGGCGTTGGCCTTCCTCAATCTCGCGAATCCTGTCGTACTCACGCATAGTCGGCCCCCTTTCCATGCCGAGGCGATCATCTCATCTAGGTACCGCAATCCTTTGGGTATCAAGAGTCGTGCCACGTTCCAGTGGCGGGAAACATGCCTTAATGACCGCTATCCCGCTGCCGAACTGCCGCAATGGCTGGCAGATCCGCCCAAGTAGTGGGAGATTAGGACGTGTACGGGAGACGGCCACGAACGTCGCGGCCGTGCTGTGGCCGCTCGGTGGGAGGGGAGTGTTCTTTGTGAGGATGACAGCGATCGCCCTGACGGTGACACTCGTGGGCTGGCCTACTCCTGTTGGCGCACAGATTTCTCCGGCCACGGAGCGATACTTCGGTGCCGTGAGCGAGCATTTTCGCGTTTCCCTCGAAGAGGTCCGGATCCTCGGTGAGTGGCGGCTCTCGCCGGACGAGATCGCGGTGGTCATTTTCGTGGCTGCCCGTGCCGGGGTTTCCTCTGACGCCGTAGCCACGCTCCGAGGCGACGGACGGTCGTGGGATTCGGTGACGCGCCGCTTCGGACTGGGGCCGGTAGACTTTCACATCCCATTCACTGAAGATGTCTCGCAGGGCTTATTGGCCCGGGCGTATGCTGAATTCGGCGATCGGCCCCGCAACGAGTGGGATGGGCTGCGGCTCAGAGATCAGGAGATCATCGCGCTTGTGAACATCCGATTCTTGGCGGTCCACATGAGGATTCCCCCGGAACGGATTCTCGAGGCCGTGGATCGCACCAATACGTTCGTCGGCGCGCACCGGGACCTGGGAGGCCCATGACGTCCGAAGGCCGTTTCATCCCCCTCCCGGCCTACGAAGAGCGCCCGGTTGACGAGATGAGGGACCGGGCTCGGGCTTTCTACGAAGAGATGCGGAAGCGTCGCACGGTCCGGCACTTCTCCGCCCGGACCGTCCCCCGCGACATCATCGAGAGTTGCGTGCTCACCGCCGGGACCGCGCCCAACGGCGCCAACCGGCAGCCGTGGCACTTCGTGGTCGTCAGCGATGCGGATGTGAAGCGGCGCATCCGGCTGGCGGCCGAGGAAGAGGAGGAAGCGTTTTACGGCGGACGTGCGCCGGACGAGTGGGTCGAGGCCCTGGCGCCATTGGGGACCGACGCGTCCAAGCCATTCCTCGAGCGGGCTCCCTACCTGATCGTGATCTTTGCCGAAAGTTATGCGGTGGGCGGGGAGGGTGACCGCACGAAGAACTACTACGTCACCGAGTCCGTGGGGATCGCCACCGGAATGCTCATCACGGCCATTCACCGTGCGGGATTGGTATCGCTCACACACACGCCGTCGCCGATGGCGTTCCTGAACGAAATCCTCGGCCGACCCAAGAATGAGCGTCCGTTCTTGATCCTCGTGATCGGATTTCCCGACAAGGATGCGGAGGTCCCTGAGATTACCAAGAAGTCTCTTGGTGAGATCGCGACGTTCGTCGATTCCGGCCGAGTCGACGGGTAACTCTCGAAAGGCCGATCGCGGACGCGAACTGACAATGTGCGGCCGATACTCTCTCGCCACGCCCCTCGATGACTTGATCGAAGTCTTCGACGTTCCGTCCATCGACTTCGGCTATCGTCCCAGGTATAACGTCGCTCCGACTCAGGAAGCCCCTGTCGTTGCCGCGGACGAGCGCGGCGTCAGGATGGGGATGCTACGGTGGGGGTTGGTGCCGTTCTGGGCCAAGGACAAGGGCATAGGAAGCCGGATGATCAACGCCCGCTCCGAGACTCTGCTGGAGAAGCCGGCCTTCAAGCGAGCCATTCACACCCGCCGTTGCCTGGTGCCGGCGGACGGGTTCTACGAGTGGTGTGCGGAGGGGGACGGAAAGGTCCCCTACTGGATCCACAGTCCTGGGGGCGCTCCGATTGCGTTTGCCGGCCTTTGGGAGCGGTGGGATGGCGGGGAGGGGGACCCCCTGCACACGTTCACCATCATCACGACGGAGGCGAATCCAACCATCTCCTGGATTCACCACCGTATGCCGGTCCTCCTGGAAGGTGACGCACGCACGCGTTGGCTAGACCGGGACCTGACCGGGGAGGAAGCCAAGGAGTTGTTGTATCCGTACGAGGGTGACCTGATGGCCTATGAGGTCTCGAAGATCGTGAATTCGCCTGCGAACGACGTGCCGGAGTGCCAGGACCCCGTCGGGGGCGTGGCCCCATGATCCTGCTCAACACCGTTGTGGCCGCTCTCGTGCTGGCGCTCCCGGCGGCCGATAGCATCGTGATCACGGGTGGTGTCCGTGGGCCCTCCGTATCCAGGGACGGGCGGGTAGTGGTCGAGGTACGGGGAGATCTGTGGCTCGTCGGGCTGGACGATGCCGCGACCGTGCGGCTGACCGACACGAAGGATTGGGAGCGCGATCCCGTGTGGACGCCGGATGGCTCCGCTGTGATCTATGCGGCCGCCGACGCCTCGGGTCAGGACCTGTGGAAGTTGGCCGTAGGCCCGGGGGGTGCGTTGGGCGGTCCCGTCAGGCTACTGGACTCGTCCGAGCGCGAAGGTGAGCCCGCCGTCTTACCGGGCGGAGGCATCCTCTTCGTGAGGCGTACCGGGCTCGGGGCGAACCTCTGGTTGGTCGACGGAGAAGGTACCGAGCGGCGTCTCACGAACAGCGGTACCCCGGCCCGGAATCCAGCCGTCTCACCGGACGGGCACCTGGTCGCGTATACGACGGGTTCGGAGGATTCGCCCGAACTCCGCTTGCTCGATCTGGAGAGCGGCGACGATCGACTCCTGTTGACGGACCAGGAGGGGTCACATCCCGCGTGGGCCGTCGATGGAGAGCGTATCGCATTCGCGAGTGACTCCGACGGTGGAGGCGTGTGGATCACCGATGCCGACGGCAGCTTCACCAACCTCGCGAGCCGCGGCGGGGGGGAGCCCGCCTGGACGCCCGACGGCCGTTTGCTGGTGGCCGACGTACCGCCGAGTGACCCCGGATACAACGGCGATCCAGACCGCTTGGGTGCACGAGAGCCTCAACGGCTCTTCCCGGGTACCGGCGGCCTGAGACTGCTCTCCGACGTCGGTACTCCCAACCCGGGCGCGGTGGTGGAAGCCCGATTCCCAGTCGATGGACCTCGCCATGCGGAGTGGGTACTGGACCGCGTCGCCGAGCGCACGGCGGACCTCTATTTCCGGGGTGCCGACCGGGCCGACGCCAGGCGGCTTTGGGAGCGCGCGGTCGAGGAGGCTCGGCCTCGCGTGCTGGGCGCCGATTCGGAGTTCACGCTGGAGGAAGAGATACACCGCTTGGTCGAGTCACGGCCGAGCTTACGGGTCGAGGCCCGCGGGGCCGCCGCCGTTTCGTCGGCCCACCCTCTGGCCACCGCCGCCGGTCTGGAGGCGCTTCGGCGTGGTGGAAACGTGGTGGATGCCGCCGTCGCGGTCTCGTTCGCTCTGGGTGTGGTCGAACCCGATGCGAGCGGATTGGGGGGCTACGGAGAGATGCTCATCCACCTGGTCGGGATGCGAGAGCCGGTCGTGATCGACTTTTTGACCCGGCTGCCCGAGGCGGCGAATTTGGACAACGGTGCCCTCTTGGACTCCACCGGGGAGCTTCCGGCATACGGGCCGGTGCTGGCCAACGTGCCAGGCATGGTAGATGGCATGGGGTTGGCCTTCGAGCGCTTTGGTAGTGGGACCGTGGAGTGGAGCGAACTGGTCGAGCCGGCCATACGGCTCGCCGAGAACGGCTTCGTACTCGATGACGCCTTCACTACGACGCTGTCGCGAGAGCGGGCGCGTTACCTCAGCTACCCCCGGACCAGGGAGCTCTTCTACCGTGACGGAAACCCGCTGGTGGCCGGCGACACGCTCGTCAATCCGGATCTCGCCTGGACTCTGAAGCAGATCGCCGAAGGAGGAGCACGCGCGTTCTACGAGGGAGAGATCGCACAGCGCATGGTCGACGATCTGCGGCGTGAGGGCAACGTCATGACCCTTCGCGACTTGGCCCGTTACTACGCCGTGCAGCGCCGGCCGGTCGTCGGGAGCTATCGGGGGAACACGATTTTCGGGTCGGCGCCTCCCACCAGCGGCGGAGCCAGCCTCGTCGGCAAGCTCAATCTGCTCGAGTTGGCGGAGGCTGGGGGCCGCTTCACGGAGGACTACGCAAAGTTGCACGCGATGATCGAGGCCTGGAAGCTCGCGCCTTCTACACAGGGCCGGTTGGCCGACCCGGGGCTTTGGCCGGTCGATGTTTCGCCCTTCGAGAGCAAGGACACCGCGCGTGTGCGGTGGCGGTGCTTCCGGTCGGACCGTGCCGTCGCGTTGCCGATTCCCCGCCGAGTGGCCGACTGCGTGGACCCTGACTCGGTGAGGGGCCTTCCGCAGGAATCTCTCCCGGTCGTAAAGGTCGTCGGCCGGGACCAGGACACCGACCTCGGCGAGCTGTGTGGCATCGAGCCCGCTCTAGGCGAAGGCCTGTGCCGAGCCGCCGGGACGACGGCCTTCGCGGTCGCCGACGCGGTGGGAAACATGGTAGCTGTCACGCAGACGCTCGGGACCTGGGGAGGTAATTTCTACGTGACACCGGGACTGGGCTTTCCGTACAACGACAAGCTCCGTTCCTATGGCAGCGACCCGGATCGGTACAACGCACGCATCCCGTTCGCTCGAAACGTAACGTCGATATCGCCCGCTCTGGTTTTCCGTGGCACGGGTCTGGATCGTAAGCCCCTGATGGCCGTGGGCGCGGCCGGAAATGCCTGGATCACTTCGGCGGTTTATCAGGTGATCACCAGTGTCATCGACGACGGGATGGGCCCTCAGCGCGCCCTGGAGTCACCTCGGTTCCTGGTAGCCGGGCGAGGGGGATCTCGTACGGTTCAATACGAAGACGGATTTGCCCCGGGTGTCGTCCGAGCGCTCGAAGCCATGGGGCACACGCTGCGCCGGATCTCTCTTCGGGGTGAGGTCAGGATGGGGTACGGCGCCGCCGTCATGGTCGACGGCGGAGTCGCCGTCGCGGGCGCTGATCCTCGCCGTTCAGGCGCGGCCGGGGCCGTTCGAGAGCGTTGATCAGAGGGCGGTCCAACCCTTCGTCCGCCCTTCAGTTTGCCCTTACCGCCCGGTCACGGGCCCAAGCGCGCAGGCTCTCCACCTTCTCGGCCATCGTGACGGAGAGTGGGCGCGTCTGGCTGATCTCCGAAAGAAGTGCCTCCGTGGTCACCGGGCCGCCCTCGGAGAACGCCCCGTAGAGGCCCGAGACGACCACCTCCTCGATCTCGGAACCGCTGAATCCCGAGGACGCGGCCCCAAGCGCAGCAAGGTCGAAGTCATCGGCGGATTTGCCCCGGTTGCTGAGGTGGATTCTGAAGATCTCGTTGCGGGTCTGCTGGTCGGGAAGGTCCACGAAGAAGATCTCGTCGAACCTGCCCTTGCGGAGGAACTCGGGTGGCAGGCGGCTGATGTCGTTGGCCGTGGCCACGATGAACACGTCCCCGTTTCGATCCTGCATCCAGCTCAAGAAGCTCCCCAGGATTCGCTGGGAGACGCCGCCGTCTTCCGAGCCGCCCGTCGCGAATGCCTTTTCCAGCTCGTCGATCCACAGCACCACGGGGGCCATGCGCTCCGCAGCCTCCATGGCCCGTTTGAAGTTTCGCTCGCTCTCGCCAATGTACTTGTTGTAGAGATTCGAGGGATCGAGCTTGAGCAGCGGTAGCCGCCATTCGGCCGCAACCGCTTTGGCGGAGAGGCTCTTCCCGCACCCTGGAACGCCCAGGAGCAGCACACCTCGCGGGAAATCCAGCCCGAACTCTTCGGCTTTCTCGGGCCGAGCCACCACCTCACGGCGCTTGGCGAGCCAGGCCTTGAGGGTGGCGAGGTCCGCGATACTGTCGAGCGTGGCCTCGACGGGGTAGTACTCCAGGAGCCCTTCGCGCGCGACAACGGACGTCTTCGCGTCGATCACGTGGCGGATGTCCTCGACGGCAAGCCGTCCATCCTCGATGATCGCCTTGGTCAGAATCTTCTTCGCCTCGAGCAGCGTGAGGCCCGTCATATGACGCACGAGGGTATCCAGCTCGTCCTGGCTGAGAGCCACCTCGACATGTTGCCGCCGCGAAATATCACGGATGATCTGGGAGATCAGTGCGCGGTACTCCTCCTCCCCGGGCCCCGGGAGCTCAACGGTGGTGACCAGATGGCGGAGTGTCTCGGGAAACTCCACCGCCGCGCCGGTCACCAGAATCGCGCCGCATGGCTCGGAGAGCGCCTCGACAGCCTCCTTCATGTGTGCGGCCAACACGGGGTCCTGGCCGAGGTGCGGGCCCAAGTCCCGGAAGTGGTAGATCGCCGCGTTCGCCGCCGCCGCAATGTGGCGGAAGGCTTTCGCAGGCACCTCCGTATCGTACGCCGTGCTCTCGAGATCGACCCTGCCGAGCCCTCGGATACGCGTCCATGTGAATAGCGGCGCCCCGAGTCGGTCGGCCACGTGCCGAAGTAGCGCCGAAGCCCTCTCCTCTTCGTCCGTGGCGAGATGGATGAGACCATGCCGAGACCGGATGAGGAGTTCTAGATCGGTTAAAGGGTCCGAGGGCATTTTTCACCGGCCATGAGAGTTCTTTTTTTAGGGTCCGCAGTCAGGACACTAGCCGCTCACGATCACCGTAGCCACCATTCCTGCGCCTTCGTGCGGCATACAGAAGTATCGGTAGGTTCCGGGCTCGGTGAATCTGTGCGTGAACGCATCACCGGGCTGCAGGTCACCGGAGTCGAAGGGCCGCGCTCCGGACGGGAGTTCCACACTGCTCGCGTTGTTCGCCTTGGATGGATCGGCCGTCACCGTGTGAATCAGGCTCGACGTGTTGGTCCATCGCACGGCTTGGCCGGTCCTGATCCGCACGGTTTCGCTGGTAAACCGGAGTTGGTCGTTCATGGCAACTTCGGCCGCCACGTTGCCACCGACATCGCCGGTGGAGCGGCTACGCCGCTTTCCGAAGTAACGCGACACCGTGAACGGAATGGTGAACTCGAAGCCGTAACGGACCTGGCCGTCTCCGAAAGAGCTGCCCTGTAGGGTGGCCGTACGGGCATTGCTTAGTTGCAGGGAAATCGTATGTGGCGT
>JBGMRK010000074.1:0-2631 GCA_048061375.1 Longimicrobiales bacterium
GAGCGAGCTACATCACGGGCACATCGATCGCCGTCGACGGCGGCGCCATCAAAGCGCTGCTCTAGCGCTGTAATTCTTCAACAATCTTCTAGCGTCCATCGTCAGGAGAGAACGCATGTCGACACGGCTCGAGGCCTCGAAGTGGATCTGGAAGGACGGGGCCTTCATCGCCTGGGAGGACGCAACCCTGCACCTCCTCAGCACGGCGGTTCAGTTCGGGACGTCCATGTTCGAGGGGATCAGGTGCTACGACAGCACGTCGGGCCCAGCCATCTTCCGGCTGGATGCCCATCTCGAGCGGCTCGTGAATTCCTGCAAGATCTACCGCATGGTCCCGGAACACTCGACGAACACGCTCACTCGCGCTTGCAAGGACCTCGTAACCCGAAACGAGCTCGGCGACTGTTACATCCGGCCCATGGTGCTCCGCGGTTACGGCTCCGCCGGACTCGATCCTGCGGCCAGCCCCATCGAGACCTATGTGGCCGCCTGGAATTGGGGCACCTACCTGGGAGAGGAAGCGCTCTCGGTGGGCGTCGACGTGTGTGTGTCGTCGTGGAACCGTCCCGCGCCGAACACCTTCCCCGTACAGGCCAAGGCCGCGGGCCACTACAACAACGCGCAGCTCATCAAGATGGAGGCGCTCGCAAACGGGTACGTCGAGGCGATCGTGCTCGGGCCTGGCGGGATCGTGAGCGAGGGGAGCGGCCAGAACCTGTTTCTCGTCCGACGGGAGGTGCTGATCTGCCCGGCCTTGGAAGGCACGGCTCTTCGGGGCATTACGCGCGATGCCATCCTGACCCTCGCGCGTGACATGGGCCTCGAGGTACGAGAAGAAGCGGTGTCACGCGAGGACCTATACACCTCCGACGAGCTGTTCTTCACCGGAACGGCCTCGGAGGTGACGCCGATCCGCAGCGTCGACCGCATCACGGTGGGTGAAGGCAAGGCGGGCCCGATCACGCTCTCGCTTCAGCGGAGCTTCCTGGGCATCGCGAAGGGTGAGGCCGAGGACACTCACGGCTGGCTCACTCCGGTGAGTTGACCCCGCCCCAACAGCCTCGAGCGGTTATCCGTCTCTCAATGTCCCACGGCCCCCGAGTCGGGGTTGCGGCCGTCCGCCGCCCCGAGGCGTTCACCCGTAATGGGGTCGATCATGATCGAGTGGGCCAGACCCTGCCGACCCCCCACGATCACCTCGTGTCCCATTCGCCGGAGGTCCGACACGGTGGCGGGCGACACGCCGTCGGACTCGATCGTAATCCTGTCGGGCAGCCACTGGTGGTGTAGGCGGGGGGCGTCCACGGCCTCTTGGATGTCCATGTCGAAGTCGATGACGTTGAGCACCACTTGGAGCACGGTGTTGATGATGGTGCGCCCCCCGGGACTCCCCACGACCGCCACCAACTCTCCGTCGCGGGCGATGATGCTCGGCGTCATGCTGGAGAGCATGCGTTGCTCCGGCCTCGCCAGGTTGGGGGTGGTGCCTATCAGGCCGCTCTCATCCGTGAGCCCCGGTTGTGCATTGAAGTCGCCCATCTCGTTGTTCAGCAGAAAACCGGCGCCCGGCACCACGATGCCCGACCCGTACCCCTGCTCGAGAGTGTACGTCACGGAAACGGCCATCCCGTCGCCATCGACGACCGAGTAGTGTGTGGTTTCGTCGCTCTCGCGCGGCACCACGATGTCGGAGGGCTCTGAGACCCCGGCGCGATCGCTCGAGATGCCGGTCCTGAGTTCGCTCGCGTAGTCCTTGCTGATGAGCCGGTGCACGGGCACGTCCACGAAGTCCACGTCGGCCACGAAGCGGGCTCGGTCCCTGAAGGCCGCGCGCATCGCCTCGCTGAGGTAGTGCACGTAGGCCGCCGAATTATGTCCCATGCCGGCCAGGTCGTACCCCTCGAGGATGTTCAGCATCTCTACCAAGGCGATTCCGCCGCTGCTGGGCGGCGGCATCGAGATGATGTCGTAGCCCCGATACGTTCCACGAATCGGTGAACGCTCGCGAGGGCGATAGCGGGCCAGATCCTCCTCCGTGATCATTCCGCCGGCCCTACGCATCTCGGCCGCCACCAGCCGGGCGGTCTCACCCTCATAGAAGCCGTTCCGCCCGTCGCGTCGTATGCGCTCGAGGGTTCGGGCCAAATCGGGTTGGCGCAGGATCTCGCCTGGAGCGTAGGGCTCGCCGTCCTTGCTGAACGCGGCCACCGTGGCCGGATACTCCGCGCGCCGCCGCACCAAACGACTCAAGCTGCCGGCGAGTCGATCAGTGAGGGGGAACCCGTCCTGGGCGAGTGTCACGGCGGGACTTACCAAGGACGCCCACTCCTCGTTGCCGTAAAGGGCATGCGCCTTCCAAAAGCCGGCCACCGTCCCCGGCACGCCGACCGCCAGAGGGCTGTCGTGATGGATCTGGCGGGAGTACTCACCGGACTCGTCGAGGAACATGTCCGGATACGCCGCGAGCGGGGCTTTCTCACGGAAATCGAGCGCGGTCACACCCCCATCCGGAAACCGGATCACCATAAAGCCGCCCCCACCGATGTTGCCGGCCGCGGGGTACGTGACCGCCAAGGCCAAGCCGGTGGCGATGGCCGCGTCGACCGCGTTGCCGCCCGCAGCGAGCACGGC
>JBGMRK010000074.1:2731-11372 GCA_048061375.1 Longimicrobiales bacterium
CCAAGCCGGTGGCGATGGCCGCGTCGACCGCGTTGCCGCCCGCAGCGAGCACGGCAGCTCCAATTTCGCTAGCTGCCACGGTCTCGGATACCACCATGCCGTGCGTGGCTCGCACGGGGGCCGCGGCGTCCTGAATGGCGAACAGTGGCGAGCCTACACCGGCAAGCGAAATCGCCAGCAAAACCCGCGCGACCGTACCCGCATTTACGGATCGGCTCACGTCTCACCCTCTGCCAACTCCTTGAGCTCGGCCTCGGAGAGCGACGAAAACCGTTTCGACTCCGACATGCTCATCTCCCCCCATCAGCGGTGTCGGCACGCTCCATCAGCGCACTCAAGTCCTTGATGTGCTGCTCTGCCGATGCCTGGAGGCGCTCGTCCATGGGATGCGTTCTCTCCAGGGTGACCAGGCGCTTGAATTCGGCCCTGGCCGCCTCGTTTTCTCCAAGCGTTTCGTAGAATCGGGCCAAGTCGTATCCGAATAGGATCATTCCGGGGTCCAACTCAGCGGCTCGCTCGAGATACCTGCGGCCGTTCTCCCAACTGGTATCATAGAGCCCCTCGTTGCCGAGCACCTTTCGGCCCAACCAACGCTTGATCCTCGGCAGCTTCATCACCTCGTAGTTCAAAACACCGAGCACGTAGTGGGCCCCGGCATACAATGAGTCCCGTGCCAGAAGGCCGTGAGCTTCATCGTACACCTCACCCGCGAGCCGGGCACCCGTACTGAAGCTTGCGTACAGAGCCTGTCTACCCTTCGCGGACACGAGCCAGAAGCGCCCGTCGATTCTGAGCGAGTCCACCACGATGGCTCGGGCGGCATACTCTCGAGCCTTTCTGTAGAGGGCGTCTCGATCAACCGGATTCTGCTTCTCCATATCACCGAGCACCAAGGCGCCGCGAGCCGCCCTCCAAAGCGCCTCGAAGTTCTCCGGTTCACGCTCGACCACGCGTTCGTAGACTCGCAGCGATTCCTCGCCCCGCAACCGCGCGTAGAGGCGATCTCCCTCGACGATGCTAGCCAGTTGGCCTGTGAGGCCCGTCGGGGCGCTTAGAAGCACCGCCGCCGCCACACCGATGGAGACCACCGAGAAACGCATGCCTACAGCAGATACCCGCCGTCGATGGGGATGACCGTACCCGTAACGTGCCGGGCGGCCTCGGAGCACAAGAACAGGACCACGCCCGCCACGTCCTGAGGATCCCCCAGCCGCCCCAGAACACTGCGTTCCCGCGCCCGATCAAGGATCTCCGCCGGAACCCTCGCCGTCAGGCGCGTGGTTCGAATGTACCCGGGGGCAACCGCATTTACGTTGATGCTCTTGGGACCCAACTCCACCGCCGTGCTCCGTGTGAAACCGATAATGCCCGCCTTCGAAGCACTGTAGTTGGCGAGCCCGAATTCACTGCGGAGTCCATGTACGGAGGTGATGTTCACGATCTTACCCCACTCTTGTGCCCGCATATACGGAGCGACCTCTCGCGTCATGTGGAACACTCCCGAGAGATTGGTCTCGATGACAGAGCGCCATTCATCATCGCTCATATGCCACAGAGCCCGGTCCCGCCCGATACCGGCGTTGTTCACAAGAATGTGCACGCCGCCCAACTCCTCTACCGCCGCGGCGACGAAATTCCGAACCTGATCGGGGTCGCCCACGTCGCACGCGCGGCAAAAGACCGCCACCTCGAGCTCGCGGAGTTGGCGTACCACGCTCATGGCCTCCTCCCTATCCTCGCCCCCCGCGTCGAGGAAATTGAACGCGACGTCCACTCCCGACCGTGCAAAGTCGAGAGCTACGGCGCGCCCGATCCCGCTGGAGCCGCCCGTCACAATCGCCACGCGCCCACGTAGTCCACCTCGGTGAAAGGCCTGCTGGGCTTGGGTCTCTGCTTCCACCTGGTCCAACAACTGCTCTACGGCATCCTCGAGAGGCTCCGCTGCCGCCGTGATCGTTTCCTCGTAGTCGGGGTCACCCGTCCCATGCTTCGAACGTGGACCTCGGTCGTACGAGCCTCTCGCCCTCATCCCGAGTTGATCAACCGCTCGAGGTCGGTCGTCGAAAGCGTCCGGTCTGCCGATTTCGCGGCGTCGAAGAGCGTCTGGCATAGGGCTTCGTCCATCGCGTCGTATCCGTGGTTCCGTAGCCAGCACTTCACGTTGGACAACCCCGACATCGGGCCGATCTCGATCACCTGGGTGCGTCCCACCATCGAGGCAGGGATTCCCGAGTAGATGCGGTCCGCCAACCAGGCGTCCCCTTTGGCCTCTGCTTTCACGATCGCCGCCGCGTGTACTCCCGTCCCGGTGCGGAACGCGTCCCGACCGACCACTGGATATCCGTTCGTGATAGGTACCTGACATGCCTCGGCAACCAACTCGCAGTATTCGGGAAGCTTCGCGAGGTCGCCCTTGTGCACGCCGAGGAGCTTGAGATTCACGAGCAGGAGGTCCATCTCCACGTTGCCGACGCGCTCGCCGATGCCGAGAGCCGTCCCGTGGATGCGCGTCGCTCCGGCCTGCATGGCGGCAAAGGCGTTGGCCAACCCGAGACCGCGATCCCGGTGGCCATGCCAGTCGACCCCTACGTCCTCGCCCGAAGGCTCGACGATCTCCTCGATCACGAACCGCACGACAGCGCGTGCACCGGCCGGAGTGGCGTGACCCACCGTATCGGCCAAACAGAGGCGCCGGGCACCCCACTCGATCGCCTTGCCGTAAAGGGCTTTGAGCGTTTCAGGGCGCGCACGCACCGTGTCCTCGGTGACGAACATCACCGGCAGCCCTTCGCCGACGGCGAACGTCACCGCCTCTTCCGACACCCGGAGCATTTTGTCCAACGTCCAGTCTTCCGCGTACTGGCGAATCGGCGAGCTGCCGATGAAGGTGCACGCCTCGATCGGGATGCCCACCTCCTGGGAGATACGCGCGATCGGCTCGACGTCGGCCACAACCGTGCGGGCCGCACAGTTTGCCGTGATCGACAGTCCCGCGTCGGAAATCTCCCTCGCCAACGCCCTCACGGCCTCGACGGCCCGAGGGCCGGCCCCGGGCAGGCCTATGTCCGCCGTGTGGATGCCCAACTCGTCCATCAGGTTCAGGATGCGGACTTTGTGTGCGATGTCCGGATCCACCACGGAAGGGTTCTGCAGGCCATCTCTCAGCGTCTCGTCGTCCAACTGGATCTCGCCGAGCGTGCTCCAGTCGAACGAGTCGGCCTCGTGGGCGTTCCAATCGTGAATGAGGTCACTCTCGTCCATCGAAGCTCCGTCCGTAGCGTTCCCGTACGATGCACCCGCATTGGCTAAGTATAGCTTCGGGAGTCGCCTCCGGCCTCAGCCAACCACTTCCGAGTCGGCGGTCACACTCAGCGAGCCCGAGAAATCACTGATCCGGGCCCGGCTGCCCACCATCGAACCACGCAGACTCGATGACTCGATTGAAGCGCCATCCCCAACAATCACGTCCACCAGGGTCGAGCACTCCACCACTGCACCCTTCTCCAGCGTGACATTGGGGCCGATTGACGAATCGCGCACGACCACCCCCTCTTCGATGCGCACCGGATCCACCAACGTGGTGTTCTCCAGAACAGCATCGGGATCCACTCCGCCACGGGTAGTCTCGAGCAGGTGCCGGTTCGTGTCCAGCAGTGTGTCCAGCTTGCCGCAGTCGTACCAGCCAGCCACCGGGGCCGTACAGATGCGCGCGCCGTTGTCGACCATGTACTGGAACGCGTCCGTCAGGTAGTACTCCCCGGACACCCCAGGGCTGGAATTCATGGTGTGTTCGATGCCTTCGAACAGGAGCTTGTGGTCACGGATATAGTACAAGCCGATGTTCGCCAATTTCGAAACTGGCTCGGAGGGTTTTTCGACGATGCGGGTCATCGCCCCCGAATCGTCGGTGAGAATTACGCCGAAGCGTTCGTAGTCCTCCACCTCCTTGGCCCAGATAACACCGGCCCACTCCTCCCGCAGACTCCGCACCAGGGTCAGGTCGGCGTCGAACAGCGTGTCGACGAAGAGGATGAGGACGTCTTCGTCCACGAAGGGCGCCGCGAGACGGAGGGCACCCGCCGTGCCGTCCTGGACTTCTTGAACGACGTAGTGGCCCTCGATGTCCGGGTATTCGCTCTCGATGTATTCGCGTACAACGTCTCGCAGGTAGCCCACCACGAAAACGATTTCCTCGACACCCAACCGCTGGAGATCGTCGAGGATGTAGCTCATGACCGGGCGCCCCCCAACCCTGAGCAGGGGTTTGGGAGTAGCGAACGTGTGTGGGCGTAAGCGACTTCCCTTGCCCGCGAGAGGAATGATGGCCTTCATGGAACTCCGTTCTCCAGTGGCTCGGCGGGATACGAGCGGGCTGACGATCAGTCGCCCAAACTATACCGGTCTCCCCCATCGGCGGCAAAGATCGAGCCGGAGCTTGCGATCTAAGGATGAGGGGGGAACTCTTCTGCCCGCGAGCGGTTGAAGCTTCGAGCCGCCGGCACCGAGTCGGGCATTGATCGAGACAGGATGGAAGCAATGATCAAGACACGCCGAGTATCGCGATTCTCTCGACCTGCCCGCGGGTACGCGGGCGCGCTCGTTGCGATCGCCTTTGCCCAGGCGGCACCCCTCGCGGCGGCAGGAACCCTCACCAGCCCGATGCAAGGCGCGGACACGCTCGGTACTCTCGAGGTGTCCGGCACGGCCGCCGTGATGATCGCCTCCGACCGCGCACGGGCAACCTTCGCCGTGGAGACGGAGGGGGCCACGGCACAGGAGGCGTCCGCCGAAAACGCCGACCTCATGGAGGCGGTGATTCTCGCAGTACGTCAGTCGGGGGCGGTCGGGCTCTCCGTTCAGACGAGCGGTTATGACGTGCGGCCGCGGTACGCGCGGCCCTCGGCCGCGAAGCCGCAGGAGCAGCGCATCGCGGGGTACACCGCCGTCAACAGTGTTCAAGTGACCGTTGAGGATGTCGAAGCCGTAGGGGGGCTCATCGACGCGGCGATCTCCGCAGGAGCGAACCGCGTCGCCAGCCTCGTCTTTTTCTCCTCCGATACCCAGGGTGCCCGCCTTCGGGCGCTCACCGAGGCGGTCACACGGGCGCGCGCTGAAGCGGCTACCGTAGCGGACGCCATGAACATGAAACTCGGTGGAGCACTGCGTGTCCGGACCGACTCGCCACGCCAGGGTTTTCAGGTACGGGCCAGCATCATGGAGGCGGCTCAGGCGGCAACCACCCCGGTCGCTCCGGGCCAGCTGACCGTGAGAGCTACGGTGACGATTACCTTCCGATTGGAGAATCGCTGATCCCCCCGGGAATGGGACTGGTTGAGCGCGTCTTGCGGGGCGTCACGGCGAACTACGCCGAGACCGCGCCCTCGGCCGAGGATCGCCGGCTGCGTGGCCGCACCTACGCTATTCCCTTCGACCGAGTGTGGAACGCGGCGTGTGCCCAGATCGACGGAGCCCGGGGATGGCAGCTGCTGCAGGCAGACGACCAGGTGGGCTCGATCAGAGCGACGGCCACCACACTCGTCTTCCGCTTCGTAGACGACGTGTCACTCCAGATAACGCTCGACGAGAACGGCCAAACCAGGACCGACATGACATCTCGGTCGAGGAAGGGTAAGGGCGACCTGGGCACCAACGTTCGGCGTATCGGCCGCTTCATGCGCCGGCTCGACCGGAACCTCGACGCCCGGCCCGAGCAGATTCTCGATGTGCTGGTCCCCATGCCATGACGTTTCGGTCGCTGCGAACCGGACCACTCGCGGTGCTCGCCCTGGCCGTCTTGGCCCATGGCTGTCGTCCCGACCGGTCGTCCATACAGGGCGAAGCAGGGGTCGAGCCGGCCGAAACCGAGCCCGATCGAGACTTCGAGGCGAGAGTCTACGAACGGAATATCGTGTTCATGACCACGGGCCAGGACAGCGCGATCATCGTCCCGTGGTTCTTCACCGCGCGAGTCCACGGTGGGGGCGTATTCCGCGAGGTTCGTGGATCGCTGGCCCGGAGCGGGGAGTGGGAGCCGTTCTTCCAAGACCGGTGGGAAGGACCACCCACACGCGCTCCGTTCCGGATTTTGCCGCGGGCCGCGATGCGTCTTGTGGTTGGGGAGGGTGATGCACTGGAGGCGATTCTCTACGAGGAGGGAGCCCGGCAACTGGACGTTCTGATCAACGATCCTGTCGCAGACTGGAGCGGGCCCCGAGGTGAGGTGTTCCGAGTCCACGACGGGTCGATACTCCTGGGAGGCCAGCCGGCCGACGGGATCCTCTTGGACCTGAACCGGGCGTATCGGCCCACTGACGTTCCATCGGGGGATTGGATCTTCTTGGAGGGCGGACCCGCCGTGACCATCGTCCTCGAGGCGCCGGTAGGCATCCCTCCGGGATCCACCCCGTTTATTGGCTGGGCTCGCCTGGGCGACCGTGAACTGCGCTGGCCTCGCGTCGACGTGCAATGGACCGAGACCCGCTCATTCGAGCGAGCGAGGCGGGACGTTCCCGTCGAGTGGTCCATCGCATCGGACGACGGGGCATTGGAGGGCACACTCTCGTCAGTGGCAATGCAACTCACGGCGGGGGACGGCGCCGGCCCTATCCTGCCTGTGGACGGGCTGTTCCGGGTCAGGGGCACACTCATGATCGACGGCGACTCGTACGATGTACGGGGCGTCCTTCGTCACATCCAACCGTAACTCAAGCATGTCCGACGCACTTATTCGAGCTCTCCTCACCATCGTATTCGGCGCTGTGGCTGGCGGCCTGACGAACACGGTGGCGATCTGGATGCTGTTTCACCCGTATGAGCCGTTCAAGCTCTTCGGGTGGCCTATCGGCCTCCTACACGGTGCCATCCCCAAGAACCAGGCCCGGCTTGCCGCCGCGGTGGGACGCACGGTGGGCAACAGACTGCTCACCGACGAGGATCTAGAGGCCATCTTCTCGGACGAGGCCTTCCGCAATGCATTCGATGAGCGTCTCTCAGGTTTCTTGTCGGCGTTGCTGCTCGAGGAGAGGGGCTCGCTTAGGGAGCTGCTCCCCGAGGCGGCGCTACCCGATATCGAAAGGCTGCTCGAGGAGATGGTCGACTTCGGCTTGCTTCGGCTGGACGAGTACCTGGCTTCGGAGCGATTCCCAGAGGCGATAAGCCGGCGTGCACACGAGATTGTCGAGTCCATCGCAGACGAACCGATCGCCGGGCTGCTGACGCCTGCGCGGGAGGAGGCCATCTCGGGGTTGGTCGAAGAATGGATCCAAGATGCCGTCGACAGCGAAGACTTCCAGACGGCGGTCGACGATTACCTGGAGCGGGCGTCGGGCAAATTGCTGAGTCCTGGACGCACGTTCGAGGAGATCCTCCCGCCGGGACTCGTTGGGGCAGTCGAGAAGGGCATCGCCGGATATCTGCCGCTCGCCATCCAGAGGCTCGGATCTCTGCTCGAAGACGAGAGGGCGCGCGCACGCTTCGAGCGCTTCATCCATGAACTGCTCAGCAACTTCATGAGCGACCTCAAATTCCACCAGCGCCTCGTTGCGAGCCTGATCGTCACAGAGCAGACCGTCGACAAGGTCCTGAACACCATCGAAGCGGAGGGGGCCGAGCGGCTGGCCGAGATGCTTCAGGAAGAGGAGATCCAGGAGGCCATGGCGCGGGGAGTAAACGAGGCGATCGTCGACTTTCTGCGACGCCCTGTCGTCTCGGTCTTGGGTGAGGGTGAAGACGCCAGCGTCGTCGACGCCCGGGCGACCCTTGCGGGCTGGGTCCTCAACCTCGCGAGCGATCCGGCTACTCGGAGTTTCGTGGTGGAGAAGCTCGGCGCCGCTTTGGAGCGGGCCGGCGCGCGCACCTGGGGCGATGTCTTCGGCACGCTACCGCCTGAAAAGGTGTCAGGCTGGCTGGTTGCGGCCGCTCGCAGCGAGCCCGCGGGCACAATGTACCGGGAGACGGCTCAGCGGCTGAGCGCCGGTCTGCTCGACCGGCCGATCGGCACACCGGCCAACTGGCTCCCGGCCGGCGCTCCGCGGCGCATCGAGGAAGCGATTTCAAGACCGGTGTGGGTTTGGCTCCAGACTCAGGTTCCCACCGTCGTTCAGCAGATCGACGTGGCGCGTAGGGTGGAGGAGAAGGTGTTGGCCTTCCCGACCGCGAAGATGGAGGACCTGGTTCGCAGGGTCACCGATCGGGAGTTGAAGCTGATCATATCGCTCGGCTACGTGCTCGGCGCGTTCATCGGAGGCGCGCTGGTCGTCATGAACAGCCTGCTGCCCTGACCCGCCGCATCCTCACGCCTGATCGCCGTCGCGCTGCTTTTTCGCCGCCGGCTTGGTAGAAACCGCGGTGCGGAAATGTGTGCGTACCGCCCGCCGTTCGGAAGCACGTTTGGTGGCCCGCATATAGTCGAGCCACATAAAATGGCGCTTCGCCTTGCGGGGCTGCCCGCTCGAGACTAGGCGGTGATCGATCTCTTCACGCGTCTGCGTGAACTTGCCGACTCCGAGGTAGAAGCCCAGAACGAGAGCCGCGACACCTCCGAGAATCTTCAGGAAGAGAATTTTGGCCCGACTCCCTCAGAAGGCCTCTAGGCCTTCCCGATGGACTCCAGGAAAAGCAGGACGAGGCCCACGGAGAGCAT
>JBGMRK010000075.1:0-11205 GCA_048061375.1 Longimicrobiales bacterium
GGCGTCAACCACGGGTGGGCGGACTACCGCGACAACCACCTTGCTCCCGAACTGGCGACCTTCGAGAATTTCGAGTACAGGTACTTCTCGATCGAGCCTCAGGTCCGGGGCGACGTAGCTTGGTCCAGCTTCCGCTATGAGCTATCCGTGGACACACCTCGTGGCCACACCGAGATGGAGGGGCGGGGCACGGCAGTGTTGGAAAGGATCGACGGACGCTGGCAGATCGTGCACATGCACACGTCCGGCCGGCCCAAGCGCGACGGTGGTTGAACTGGAGGGATTTGAGGGGATGAGAGGGTGGGGCGTCGCCCCCCCCTCTCCGGCTCTCTCCGCGGGTTACTCGACGATCAGAACGCCGCGCATGCCGGCTTCGAAGTGACCGGGCAGGAAGCAGCCCATCGTCCACACCCCCCGGCTCGACTCCGGTAGGGTGAAGGCCATCATGGCCGTCTTGCTCGCCTCGGTCATGAGCATGGTACCGTGGTCGTCTCCCCCTTGGTCCCCCCCCGAGGCGTGACCGTGCTCACCACCCTCCATTGCCATTTCCTCGGTCGTCATGTTGACGTGGAGTCCCTCGAAGAGATCATGCTCGAAGTGACCATCCTGAGGGTCTCGGCCCGCCATGAATTCATGGGGTAGCACTCCGTCGTTCGTGAACACGAGAGTCACCCGCCGGCCGGCCGGGATCCGAACCGTATCCGGTGAGAACCCGAATTCACTCATAGAGATCTCGATCCGCACCGACTCCTCTTGGGCGGCTAGCCCACCGCTTTCGAGTCCACCTGTGAACGCCATCGCCAATGGAGTTGCGATAGCCAGGGCAGCCATGGAGCGTCGGCCACCCACAGTTGCCGGGTACTTGAGGACTTTCATGAGTTTCCCTCCTCGTTGGATGTGTGACAGAATCTGGTTTTTTGCGGGTATTCTCTCCCTCGGTCGTTATTCGACGATCAGTACGGCATGCATTCCGGCTTCGACATGCCCGGCGAGGAAGCAACTGACGTTCCACACGCCCCTGCGCGACTCCGGCAGCGTGAAGGACAGTTTCATGGTCTCGCCGACCTGGGCCAGGACCATCGGGCCGCGGTCGTCCTGGCCGTGATCGCCGCCGCCCATGTCCATTCCCATGTCCATTTCCATGGTCATTTCCATGGTCATCGCGGACATCGGTCCATCGACGTCGACTCCCTCGAAGAGGTCCTCGCCGAAGTGCCCGTTTCCCGGGTCGCGCCCAGCGTTGAACCCGTGGGGAATCACCCCTTCGTTCCTGATCACCAGAGTCACGGGCAGACCGGCCGGGATCCGAATCGTGTCCGGTGCGAACGCGAACTCACGCTGCGAGATCTCGATCCGAACGGTATCGGCCGGCGAGCTCTCTTGCCGAAGGGAAGGGGCGCCTGAGGAAAAACGGCCCGCGCTCTCCCGAAGAAGTCCAGTGTCCATCGCCACGGGGCTCTCGGAGAGGGCAAGCCGGTCCGCATACTTCGTGGTCATCGTCTCGCGGTCGAGACCGAACAGCGCGAGCGCTGTGGCGAAGTTCAACGAACCGTCTTCGCCCAGCCCTCGAGCTACTTGAAACGCACGCAGCGCCCCGGCGAACGCCTCCCCCTCAGGGAACCCGTCGATCGGACCGTCGAAACGCCCCTGGCCCGCCATGAGCAACTGGAGGCCGGCGACCACGTCCCGCACCGACCGTACCGAGGCGGTGTGCCTGTTGTCCATCTTCATGGCCGGCATCACCATGAGGGTCAGGGACTTCACTTCCTGTGGGTCGCCTTCCAGTTCGGTGGGCGCCTCCTCGACCATCTGGTGCCCGG
This sequence comes from Longimicrobiales bacterium, assembly GCA_048061375.1. GTDB lineage: Bacteria > Gemmatimonadota > Gemmatimonadetes > Longimicrobiales > Gaopeijiaceae > JACZXQ01. The sequence continues at coordinate 1,821 of JBGMRK010000075.1, forward strand.
CGGTGCCTCCCATGGCGGCCATACCCTCCATGTTGTCCATCTTTTCCATGCCGGGCATCCCGGTGCGGCCCATCCCGGCCATCGCGCTCATTTCGCCGGGCCCCGCCATGTTCGTCATGTCCATGGCTCGAGGGGTCAGGTCGATTCGGCTCTCGAAGGCTTCCACGAGAGCCGTCTCATCCACGCCAGCAAGCGTCAGAACGTCCAGCAGCGTGGGGAGCCCACTCGCGGCCCTCCCCTGGGCGCCCTGAAAAGCCGCCATCGCTTCTAGCGTGGACGGGCCCATGATACCGTTTACCGGACCCGAGAAGTACCCAGCCTCGGCCAACCCTATCTGGATGGCGCCCACTGTCGGCCTGATGAGGCGAAACGCTTTGTGATCGTCCGTAGCCATGATCATGCGCGCCGGCGCACCGCGATCGGCGGATCGGCGCATGTCCACTTTCTGCTCTTGAGCCCCAGCGGGGAGGCGGAGGAGCAGCAACAGCGCGATCGTCCCGAACACCTTCGTTTCAGCCCTCATTCTTGGTCTTCTCTCTGCCGCGCGGTGCGGACGGAAGTGGTGTGACGCTCTGGGTCCATTTCGCCGGGAACCGCGCTACCGACCTAGCGAATATACCCGTGCTCCATATTCAGGATGTCATCTCGGTCACCGAAGTAGTCGTTGAATCGCGCCTGGAAGCTGAAAGCAAGCGTGAGCTTGATGGAGTGCGCATTGCTCCGCCCCCTGATTTCCGCGAGGTCCCCCCGGAAGCTCTCGAACTGGTACTGGATTCCCAGATCCACTCCCTGTCCCAGACGAAAGAAGAGGTTTGGGACCACGACGAACTGGGAAGCATCGATGCCTTCGTACGACTTGTACCCCCCGGTGACGGAGGCCTGCAGCCGCTCGAGCTGATAGGGCCGTCTCAGGAACCGAAGTGACGCCATGACCGCGGTGGAGCGGGCCCGCGCCCGCCCCATCGGCGTGGCTAGCCGCACGGCCCGGTCCGTGATACTCCCTGCCTCGCCGAGGCCCCGATTGTACAGGACCTGCCCGGCAAGCTCGAGATTGCGAAGAGGATGGCGAGTCAGGTTGACTGATCCGGAAGCCACCAAGGAATAGAGCCATCGCTGACCCGGTACCTGGATGTTCTGGGCATGAACCGAGAGACCCGCCTGTCGGAGGACCTCGGTATAACGGATGCCGTCGGGGAGGCGGTAGGTCAATTGGCCCGAGAACGCATTGATCTCGAAATCGTCGACCCGAGCCCCGGTGGAGTCGGTGACCGTCCAGTTCGCGACCTGTCCGCTGGCCACCAGCCTGCTGTTCAAGGCGAATGCCTCGGCCTTGACCACGTTCCCATATCGGCTGAATTCGGAGTTCTCCGCATTGGATAGCGCGTTCAGCACGAATCCGTACTCGAGCACGTCCTCCTCTCGGAGCGTCGGGAACTCGTAAAGAAAATTGTTGAGACGAGTTCGGCCCAACGTCGCCGCGAACGTCTTCGCATCATAGAAGACGTTCACCTGATTGTAGAATACGTCACCCAGATCCGTCTTGGCGTCGGGGAAAAGAAATCCAATGACCATCCCGGCGCGATGCCGTTCGTACAGGAGTTGATCCAGCCGTAACAGCAAGAAGGAATCCGAGAAGTCGCTCACCGCCCCGTCGTCGGTGGTCGTGGCTCCCCCCGGGGCATCAAGACTGGACCGGTTTACGTTCAACGAAGTCAGGCCCCTACCACCGATGGTGAACCTCGGAGAGGACTCCTGGGCCGCGCTCCGGACGGCAAAGGCCCCGAACATGAAGACCGTCATCGCCAGCACAAGAATGTTCCTCATCAAGCGGCATCCGGTGAAGGAAAACTCGTAAATCGACTCGCTGATCGTTTGGTGATCATCCGTCATTCGTCGATCGCCACTTTTGGGTGATATCCATCGTAGTCCGCCATCTCCTCATAGACCAATACGGTCAGCATCCCTCCCGGATACATGCCATTGTTCGTGACGCGGCTGGTATCGTGATCGTGGAAGGTCCAGTAGCCCGGATTGTAGCCCTCGACGACGATGTCGGTGGTCTTGCCCGGCGCAACCTGCACGGTGTTCATCAATTTGGGAGTAGTCAGGAGGTTTCCATCCTCCGCGACCTTCCAGAATTGGTGGCCATGGAGGTGCATGTGGTGTTCGAGACCCCCACCGTTGACGAGACGGATTCGGATGGTCTCCCCGCGCCGGATGTAGATCGGGTCGGTAACCGGATAGCCCTTGCCATTGATCGCGAAGAAGTTGTAGTCGGGAACGGCCGCGGCCCGCTTCTGGTTACGGTTCGGCAGATAGGGAGGATCCCATCCTCCATCGATGGCTGCAAGAAGTGCCTCTTTGCTCTCGAACACGGCAAGCGTTTCGTCGTCCAGCAGCCCTTCCTTCATCAGCCACATCCGCTGCTTCATACGCTCCAACATGAAGTTGAGATCGTCTCGCGAGTCGTTCGTCGCGAAGGATGACAACACCAGCGTGTAGTCCCGCGTATAGCCGAACTCCTCCAGAATCGGGTCCCTTTCGGGTTCGATGATGAGCGCACCGTGCATGGCGTGCTGCATGTGCAGAAGGGTCCCGAAATGGCAGTGATAGAATCGCGTCCCGGCGGGAATCGCCTGAAAGGTGTACTCGAACGTGGTGTTCGGCATCACGGGGTGCTGAGTGACGTAGGGGACCCCGTCGTTCTCGTATTGAAGGTCTACTCCATGCCAGTGGATGGTATGGAGAAGCTCCGTCTTGTTGGTGAAGTACACCTTCACCCACTCCCCCTCCTGAAAGCGGAGCTCCGGACCGGGAACCTGACCGTTGAAGGCCAGCGCGTGGAACGAGTACCCGGGCACGATTTCGTGCCGGACGATCTGGATGTCCAACTCGACTTCGCGGAAGGCACTCGGATTGGCCTTCGCCGGATGGATGACCGGGTCACGCCGTTTCCACCATCCCTCTGGGCGCTCGGGCCAGGCCCTCACTCCGCCCTTCGTTCCCGCAGCCTTGGACTCGGCATCTCTCACCAGGGCCGCGGCGGCACCTTCGGGAACGGCCGGCGGGCGTTTCGCCACCATGGCGCCGACGACGCCCACCGCTCCGGCATGAAGGAACTCCCGGCGGTTCACCGGTGCCGCTTTAGGCGGCGCTTCGGCTGCGGAATCCAGGGGCGAAGCGGCCTCCGGCATCGCCGGGTCGGGCATTCCCGCAGCCACATACTTTGGTGTGTGATCGGTCATTGTTTTTGATCATCCGAAGTTCGATAACAACCCGGGAGGAGCCGAGCCAGCTTTCCACCCGTTCGTGGACCACGAGCCTGTGGTATTGGAACGCCACAGAAACCGTAATATATGACAGGCCGCCCCTTGAGGGGATCGACGATAGATTAATATTTCTTAAGATATTTGAGGGTGCTTAAGAGATTGCTTGTTCAGGTTGGGCCGGGACAAGCTTTGTCGGGCACGCTGATCGCATGACCTGATGCGGACTGTATCCGTCTAACCGCACCCCGGGTACCACGCGAAGCCTCACCAGCGCGCGTTTCGCCAGCCGCTTCTGCTGCAGGGCGCAGTCGTCATCGGCGGATCACCTGCGAGCACTGGGTGGCCGGAGGGCGTTCCTACTCTCCTCCGACAGATTTCAGGTACGCCAGAATGGACTCCACCTTGTCGGATGAGTATCTGAAATTCGGCATGACCGAGTTGGGGTTGTCGAACCGAGGGTCCGCGATCTTCCGGCGCACGAAGTCGTCATCTTTACGGTCGAAGAGGTCGTCGAGAGATGGCCCGACGGCCCCCCCCACCCCATCGATCACATGACAGCCCGCACAGCCGCTGGCCGTCGTGAGCTCTTTGCCTCGCTCGGCGGAAGGCGGCCCAGCCTCTTCGTCCGGTGCGGCGGCGGGGACCGGAGCCGACGTTGAGGCGACGTTCACCGAAGACAGGAAGGCGATAACAGCCCTCGCTTGGGGGCCCGAGAGGTTGGCGCGCGCCCGCATGTGCAGAGCCGCCGCCTTCCATTCACGGTCGCTCCGCTCGACCGCCGCCCGGGCGTTGTGGCAGCGGGCGCAAGAGTACCCGTACACCTCCGCCCCGTAGCTCGACAGGGCGACAGGGTCCTCGGCGGACCGCTCGACGGTGCCGCCTGCCGCACATCCAGCCACCAGTAGACCGATGAGAAGCGGCACGGCCCACCGTGCGGCCCCCCATGTCTGATTCTTCGCAGTCGTGCTCATAGCTCAACGTGCTCCGCTCTAGAAACCAAAGGCCCAGTGGATGATAAAACGGCTCGGTAGATCTTCTTCACCGCGGGATTCGTTCAGATCGAGACCGGCCATCAACGCGATCGACGGCGAGAACCAATAGTCCAGGCCGAAGGTCAACTGTGAGAACCCCGCTTCCGTATCGAAGGTCGCGGCGGTAGCGTCGCTCCTCCTGGTCCAGCGGACGGTGGGCTGCCAGGGACCGATGCGCTGGCTGGCCTGCACGTAAAAGCCGCCGGTCTCAGCCGTCACGCTCTCAGCGAGGGCATCGGTGGCGCCGCCACCCGCATCGGGATCTTCACCCTCCCTGAAATCGTAGCGCATGATGAAGCCCTCGCCTCGGAATTCCGTACTCCCGACCCTGTACTCCGCCGCGACGTTGTAGGCACTGAGTCTCGATCCCTCGTCGTCGAATTCCCCAGTGAATCCCGAAAGGTCGATCTCAAATTTGGGCGCCAGAACAAAGGCGAGACGGCCGCCCAACATCTTGTCGTTGTTGATGTCGTTACTGCCCCCGCCGAACTGAAACTCGGGAATAAGCCCGGTGCCGTGTTCCTCCCCCTCCTCCGCCTCGTCTTGAGGACCTTCGATGCTGGGCCCCTGCGTAACATAGGCGGAGCCCGTGATGCTCTTTCCTTTTCCGAGATCCCAGCTCCCGCGTAGCATCACTCCGAAGTCCGCCAGGATCGGCAGAAGAGGTGCTGGTCCGGCCCCTCCGGCGTGCCCGTAAAGCGGGGGTTTGCTCGCGAGTTTGTTTATCCAGGTCGGATGCAGGCGCTCACCGAATACGCCGAACGGCAACAGGAACTTCCCCGCGACCATCGTGAGGTAGTCGTTCATGAAAAAATCGATTTGGGCGTACTCGAGACTGGTATTCGTGACACCCTCTTCGATATCGAACTCGAACTCGGCTTCATACAGGAATTGGTCTCCGAACTGATAGAGAAAGAGAGGAGACAATGATCCGAAAAACGCGTTTTGGGTGGCGCCATTGTCGGTCACCTGCCAGCCGGCGGTTCCATAACCGACCACCAGGAATTCGTGGGATGGTATGTCGTCGATCGACGGGAGTCTGGACTGCCCCATCGACGATGTCGGTGTCAGTGCCGACACAAGGGCTCCGAGAAGCCCGATGCAGATACGCCTGCCGATTCGGCCAAATGTCATAGTGCGATCTCTCGTGGAGAGTCCATCGGTCATGAGGGGTAGAATAGTCTGTAAAAGAGGTGCAGCAAATTGGACCCACTTGGGTCTCGGAGTCATCGGGTATCACACCCTCTAGTTGAGGGACAATATACCATTGTTGCGTCAGGAAAAGCCCGACCAACGATGAGGTCTGCCGATGAGTTCCTCGTTCTCTTCAGTCCGTTGAGCGCCTTGACGAGGCACGTAGCGGACAGGCCCCGCCCGCCCACTTCCCGTTCGGCTTGACATACGCCCCGCGAGCACCAAGAATACTGGCGAACTTTTAGGCATCTTAAAAGTTCGGCTGCTGCGTCCGTTCGAGGACGGACGTAGCTCTAACGGGAGATTGCTGGAGGCCGCCAGTTGGAGTTATGACGGCCGCCCATCGTTTCCCACACCAGATCTTTGCGTGAGGAGGGGAACATGAAAGTCCATGTCCGTATGGGAGTACGCGTCGTCGCACTGTTCGCGATGCTCCTCTCGGCCGTCCTGAGCCCCCGAGGGGCAGAAGGACAAGAGCCGGGAAGAATACTCGGGTCAGTCAGGGATGCAGGGACATCCCGACCGCTACAGGGAGCACAGGTGTTCATCGCAGGCACCGGGTCCGGCACCGTCAGCAACTCGGCCGGCGCGTTCCTGCTTCTCAACGTTCCGGCCGGTGAGGTGGAGCTGTCGGTCGAGCTCATCGGCTATGCCTTGTTGAAGCAGACGGTGACCGTCACCGCAGGCGGTCCAGTGAATGTAAGCTTACTTCTCTCGTCCAGCGCGCTTCAGCTCGACGAGCTCGTCGTCACCGCCACGGGCGTGCGGCGCAAGATCGAGATCGGGAATGCGCTGGCGACGATCAGCGCAGCGGCGGAAGTCTCGGAACGCCCGATCAGCGACATCTCGCAACTTATCCAGGGGCGCGCGACCGGCGTGCAGGTGATAGGGAGCGGCGGCTCGATCGGTATGGGCTCCAAGATTCGCATCCGGGGCTCGAACAGCGCCTCGCTCTCCAACGAGCCCGTGATCTACGTCGACGGAGTTCGCATCGACAACGACCCGAATTCGATCTCCTTCGAGACGGGCGGCCAATCGCCAAACCGTCTGAACGACATCAACCCGGAGGACATCGAATCGATCGAGATCATCAAGGGGCCCTCGGCCGCCACGCTTTACGGATCCATCGCCGCCAACGGCGTTATTCGCATCACGACGAAGCGGGGACGCGCCGGCAAGGCTCGATGGACCGCCTTCGTCGAGGGCGGCCAGGTCAGGGACATCGGCGACTATCCGGCGAATTTCCGAGGCGCGGACGCGGCGGGCAATTTCTGTCCGCTCTTCGATGTGGCCGACGGCCTCTGTACGCAAAGCTCGGTTGCCTCTTTCCAGCCGCTCAATGATCCGGCCACGTCTCCTTTCCGCAACGGCAAGCAGCGTCGCCTCGGGCTCAGCGTCTCGGGTGGCAGCGACGTGATCACCTATTTCGTGTCGGGCAACTATGCCAATGACGAGGGCGTGTTGCCGGTGAACGACAGCCGGCGCAGCACGTTTCGCGGTAATTTCGGTGCGCAGGTCACCGACGATTTGAACTTCCGGCTCACGACCGGCTATGTCTCGAGCGACTTGAATCTCCCGCTCAACGACAACTTCGCCTTGGGCCTGATGGGCCAGGGGCTGAACGGCTTTTCGACTCGTTCGACAAACAACGGGTGGGGTGAGTTTACGCCGCAGGAGTTGTTCACGATCGAGACGAAGCAGAGAATCCGCCGGTTCACGAGCGGCATCGAGGCCGATTGGCGACCGACCAGCGAGATCAGCTTCCGCGCTTCGGGCGGACTCGACTTCACGTCGCGCTGGGACAGTCAATTCTTCCCGACCGGTGAGGCGCCGGCGTTCCTGAATTTCGATCAGGGAGCTCGCTTCTCGAACAGGTTCCAAACGTTCAATTACACGATCGATGTCGGAGGGACGTACAACAGAGCGCTGACCGGGAGCATCGACTCTCGGACGTCGGTCGGATTCCAGTACCTCCAAGCCCTGACTCAGGGTACGCTCGCGTCGGGCTTCCAACTCGTGTCGGGCAGCAGCTCGATCGCCGGTGCGGCGACCACCACCAGCAATGAGTCGACGATCGAGCAGCGCACGGCGGGCGTTTTCATCGAAGAGCAACTCGACTTCGGTGGCCGACTCTTCCTGACCGCCGCGGTTCGCGGGGACAAGGGAAGCGCCTTCGGTTCATCTCTGGACGCGGTCTTTTACCCAAAAATCAGTGCCTCGTGGCTGATCTCCGAAGAGGACTTCTTCGACATGGGGGATTGGCTGAGCTCACTCCGGCTTCGTGGCGCCTGGGGTGACTCGGGCGTGCAGCCGGGCACGAACGACGCCCTGCGCTTCTTCCTTCCGATCGCGGCCACCGTCGACGGTGGCCAGAACGTCACCGGAGTGACGTTCGGTGGCGTGGGCAACTCGGACCTCAAGCCCGAGCGCTCTCGTGAGTACGAGTTCGGCCTGGACGCCGAGTTTTACTCGGGCCGCGCCGGCCTCGAGTTGACCTACTACAACAAGAAGACCAAGGACGCCCTGGTGCTGCGGCAGCTTCCGCCATCACTCGGCGTCGGCGCCGGACGCTTCGAGAACCTGGGTTCCGTCCGCAACAGGGGGATGGAGGTCGGCATCAATACACGCCTCATCGAAGCTTCCAGCGTTTCGTTCGACCTGGACATCGTGGGAACGTTCTCCAACAACGAGTTGGTGAAGCTCGGCGAGGGCATTCCGTCCGTCGTCCTCGGCGGTCACCAGATTCACGCCGTGGGCAAGCCTCTGGGCGGATACTGGGATGAGCCGTTCACCTTCAGTGACGCCAACGGTGATGGCCTGATCAGCAAAGACGAGGTGCAGGTGGGAGACACGGCCGTCTATCTCGGTACGCCGTTCGCTCCGAGGGACATCTCTTTCCGGGCGGGTCTCAACCTATTCAACGACCGAGTCGTTCTCACGGGTCTTCTCAGCTACCGCGGTGGCCAGGCGCTCCACAACAACACCGCCGCGTGGCGGAACGGCAACAGCAACACAGAGGAGCTGAACGATCCGAACGCGTCGCTGGCAAACCAGGCCCGCGCCATCGCGTCGAAGTTCCTCGGCACCGACGCGGGGTATATCGAGGACGCCACGTTCTGGCGCCTGCGTGAGCTCGCCGCGACGTTCAACGCCCCACAGGATTGGGCGGGGTCGTTCGGTGCAAGCCGCCTGAGCCTTACGGTGGCTGGGCGGAACCTTGGCCTGTGGACCGACTACTCCGGCCTTGATCCGGAAATCAGCGAGACCGGGCAGGCCAATTTCGCCATGGAAGAGTTCCTGAGTCAGCCGCCGGTTCGCATGTGGACCGCCCGCGTCAACGTATCCTTCTGATCTGGAGAATCATCATGAGCAAGACTCTTCACAGTCAGGGTCGGTCCAGATGGATTGGAAGGACCGGCATGGCCGTCGCCACCCTCACCCTCGCGATTGGTGTGGGGGCGTGCGACAGCCTCCTGGAAGTCACAGATCCGGACATCGTCACGCCCGCCTCTCTTGCCAACGAAGCGGGCGTCGCGACGCTTCGCGCCGGCGCGCTGGGGGACATGGCAGTAGCCTTGGATGGGGCCGCGTCGGGCCATGGCGCCACAGCGGGCCTCACGGTCATGAGTGGGCTGATGTCCGACGAGTTCGACTACTCGGGTACGTTCCCGACGCGTCGTGAAGCCGACACCCGTCTCCTCAAGGCGGACAACGGGACGATGAACAACATCTACAGCAATCTGCACCGAGCCCGGGCGGCGGCCGAGGCCGCCGTCGGGTTGGCCGGAGAATTTGGGGGTGGGGGCTCCATCACGAGCGAGTTGCAGAGTATCGTGGGATTCGCCTACACCATCTTCGCCGAGACGTTTTGTGCCGGGGTACCGTTCAGCA
>JBGMRK010000076.1:0-6236 GCA_048061375.1 Longimicrobiales bacterium
GAACCTCGGGGAGAAGCGGAAGAAGCACGGGCTGCTGGAGTGAGCCGCCCGGGGTGTGGGCGTGGTTACCAAAGTGGTTACCGTTTCGTAACGACGTTACCACACGGTAACCGTGCTCCGTGGGTGGTATGATTCCACTAAACCACAGTGTCACAACCACTTACAGTACCATCACCGTCGCTATTGTCCCCTGGCACGGTCCATGCGTTATCTATCCCCGCAACAAGCCTGCGCCTTCGGGCGACACACCAAGGCTTCGTTGCGAACGCGCTACTGGGCAGGGGCTGGGACGACGGCCCGACGACTTACCGGGTCGCCAGCACTCTGCATCTCCTGAGTGATGTGTACCAGAAGGGCCATACTGGCGGCATCGCATGTTTTCCAGGGGAACCTTCCGAACGGGGTGATTGGGGGGTCCGGCGAAGTTCTGCCGGGCCACCCATCCCCCACCTCTCTTTTCTAGCAGAGATCGACCAGGCGATCAGACGGACGCCTTATCCTGAGTCCGCCATGATGCGCTCGATATCCCGGCGGTCCTCGGGTGAGGGAAAACCCCATTCGGACCGGTAGCCGAAGAGTTCGACGACGCTCGACGATCCGAAGTGGTCGTTCAGGATCTCGATGTGATCGCTCGAGAGAAGACCGGGATGGATCACTCCGCACGCCCGGCTCAACTGAAGCAATTCCTTGCGCAGTGTGACCACGTAGTTGGCCAGGCGAACAGCTTTGGACGTCGGGTCCAACCCGCGCATGAGCCAGCGGTTCTGCGTGGCGACTCCCGTCGGGCACTTCCCGGTATGGCACCGTTGCGCCTGGATGCAGCCCACCGCCATCATGGCCTCCCGAGCCACATTGATCATGTCGCACCCGAGCGCGAAGGCCATCAGCCCACTCGCGGGAAAGCCGAGCTTTCCGCTGCCGATGAAGACCACGCGCTCGTGTACACCGGCCTCCGCGAAGATCCCGTAGACACGGCTGAACGCCATCTTGAACGGCAGCGCCACGTGGTCGGCGAAAGAGAGTGGTGCGGCGCCCGTCCCCCCTTCCCCTCCATCGATCGTGATGAAGTCGACGCCGCGCTGGCCGTCGCTCATGAGGTTGGCGAGCTCCTCCCAGAAGTGGTGTTGGCCGACGGCCGATTTGATGCCGATCGGCAGGCCCGTCGCCTCCGCGAGCATCTCGACGAAGTCCAGCATCTCGTCCGGATCGCTGAACTCTGTATGCCCGGCAGGGCTGTGCACGGTTTTTCCGACCGGCACACCGCGGATCGCGGCGATCTCAGGCGTGACCTTGGCGCCCGGCAGCACACCACCCAGCCCCGGCTTGGCCCCCTGGCTCAACTTGATCTCGATCGCCCGGACCGGGCTCGCCTCGACGGCCTCGAGGAACCGCTCCAAGCTGAAGGCTCCATTCGGCGAGCGGGCGCCGAAATAACCCGTTCCGAGCTGCCAGATCAGCTCGCCGCCGTGCCGGTGATGGGGCGAGATACCCCCCTCACCCGTGTTTTGGAGGCACCCCGCGATGGTACAGCCGCGGTTGATCGCTTCCACGGCGTTGCCGGAGAGCGATCCGAAGCTCATAGCCGAGATGTTGACCACGGACGCCGGACGGAAGGCCTTCGCGCGCCCGCGCGCCCCACCCATCACCTTCGCGCACGGCACAGGGTAGTCCAGGTTGTCCTTCCCGTGCCCCGCCCTTCCCGGCACCCCCATCACCGAGTGCTTGATGATGACGTAGTTGGAAGTCCGCTCCATCTCGTTGTCCGTGCCGAACCCGAAGTAGTTGTTCTCCTTCTTGGCCGAGGCGTAGACCCAGCGGCGCTGATCTCTCGAAAAGGGCCGCTCCTCGTCATTCGACGTCACGATGTATTGGCGGAGTTCGGGGCCGATGGTTTCCAGCAGATACCGAAAGTGCCCGATGATCGGATAGTTCCGGAGGATGGCATGCCGCTTCTGCATGACGTCGTGGATGACGACGAGCACGACCAGAGCGCCAAGGATGATCAGAATGGTCATGAATGCCGGCCTCGCAGGTAACCTGTCACTCTGTCTTCGGCTGCGTGCCCCACTAAGAGGACACCGGGAGGCCCCGCGTCGCAAGCTCCGGCACCGAATCGGCGTTGGCGCATGGCTCCGAGTCAAGGACGACCCCCCGTCCCCCAAGCGGGAATCACGCCACTCGGTGCTTCACCACCCACTGTCATTAGTCTTCTACTTGCTATCCTGAACCAAAGCGCCACCTTAGTTCAGCTTGTGCGATAAGCCGAACCAAGGAGAGGGACTCGTTCAGGATGCGCGGAACACTCGTCACGAAGACCTGGGAGTGGGATCCCACCCTCTACGCGCCTCCAAGGTACCGGAAGGCCTGTAAGTACCAGGCGTTCATCCCCGATGCGTTGACCGGCCTCGAGTTCGACCTGACCTCCGGCGTAGCTGGTGTCGTATCTGACGCGGAGCAGGCGATCATGACCCTCAACGCGAGCGCCAGGCCGGCCCTCGCTCCCCTGGCCCGCCTACTACTCCGCACGGAATCGATCGCGTCATCGAAGGTGGAGGGTATGCAGGTAGGGATACGTCAACTCGCACGTGCTGAGTCGAAGATGGAAACCGGCGGGAAGACCTCGTCCACGATCTTGGAAGTACTTGGGAACATCGATGCCATGCAGCTGGCAGTTGATGACGCGGCCACCGCCGAGCAGATCGGCATCGAACACCTTGCGGAGATCCATCGCAAGCTGATGGCCAAGGCCCCCCAATCGCACGTTGCAGGGATCGTCCGTAGGGACCAGAACTGGATCGGAGGAAATGACCACAATCCTTGCGGCGCCGACTTCGTCCCGCCGCCGGCGGAGCATGTCGACTCCTTGCTCCGTGATCTCTGCAAGGCCGTCGCAGACGAATCACTTCCTCCCCTCGTTCAGGCCGCGATGGTTCACGCACAATTCGAGACGATCCATCCATTCGATGACGGAAACGGCCGCACCGGCCGTGCGCTCATCCACGTAGTGCTCCGTCGCCGCGGCCTTGCAACCTCTTACGTCCCTCCCATCAGCGTGGTTCTGGCGACAGAACGGAAACGCTATATCCGAGGCCTCACCGGATTCAGATCTGGCGAGGTTGGTTCGTGGATTGAACAGTTCGCCGCTGCGGCGGCACGCGCGGCGGGGTTAGCAACCAACTACCTCGAGGCGGTGACCGTGCTGATGGATGAATGGCGCAGCCAGCTAACCGAAGGCGCCGCACCAAGGTCCGACGCAGCCGCGTGGGCGATAATCGAAGTCTTACCCGCACATCCCGTCATCACCGCACCGGTTGCCGCTGCTGTGACGGCGCGAGCCAAAGCCGCGATCCACCAAGCCATCAAGCAACTCGCGCACTGTGGTGTTCTCGAGCCGCTCTCCGAGTCCAAGCGGAATCGCTCCTGGGAGGCGGTTGGACTTCTGGATCTTCTGGAGGGTCTGGAGTCGGGCAGGGCGCCCGGCAGCATTTGACCTGCGGGTGGCGGAGACCCAGCGGCGCTGACCCCGGCACGGATCCCGCGAGGACGACTACTCAGCCGTCAGCGCCTCCACCGTGTCGACCCGGGTAGCGCGCACAGCCGGTAGCCAACCCGAGAACATTCCGACGGCGACGAAGATCACTACCGCACCTCCGTACGCCACGAGATCCACCGCCGCAACGTCGAAGAGCAACGCAGAGATCCACCGGCTTCCGAACCAAGCTCCCACAAGGCCAAGCAGCACTCCGGGAATCGTGACCCCCGCCGCGTGCCGCATGACCATGCCACGCACCTCGCGCGCATCGGCGCCGAGCGCCATGCGAATGCCGATCTCCCGTGTCCGGCTCGCGACCGTGCCGGACAGCACCCCGTAGATGCCGACCACCGAAAGCAGAAGGGAGAGCGCGGCGAACGATCCCATGAGCACCGTGGCGAATCGGTCCTGGGCGCGCACTGTGGCCAGAACCGCCTCGAACGTCTTGGGCCGGTAGAGTACGAGATCGGAATCGAGCGAGCGTAGCTCTCCGCGGATCTGCTCGAGCACCTCGGTCAGGTCGCCGCGCGCCCGCACCGTCTGGATCATCGCCCAGTTCCGGTTGTCCGAGTACTGCGCGTGCGGCACGTAAACCTTGTTCGACACCTCGCCCCGGGCATCGAAGGGGATGTTCTCGACCACCCCCATGATGCGCCGGTCCGCGCCCGCGATGTAGATCTGTCGGCCGATGGCGTCAGCCCCATCGAATACTTCGTCCACGATCGCCTGGTTGATCCAGACCATGGGCTCGACCTCGAAGTCGGCATCTCGGAAGTCATCACCGGCTATGACGTCGATACCCATCGAGCCGAAGTAGTCTCCCGCTACCACACGCACATCGGTGGGCACCCACCCATCGTCGTTGGACCGGTCGGGATTCTCCGGGTCCCAGTAGAGCATCCAGCTATGGTACCTGCCGTTCACCGGCAGCCACGACGTCGCTCCCGCGGACTCGACGGCCGCCAGAGACGCCACGCGCTCCTGGAGCCGCTCATGGAAGGTCTGGCGCTCCGCCCCTTCGGCGTACCTCGCCGCCGGCAGATGCACCTCGAAGGTGAGCACCCCCTCCGGCTCGATTCCCAGTGGGACGTCGAGCAGCGTGTTGAAGCTCCTGGTGAGCAGCCCCGCTCCCGCCACGAGCATGAGCGCGGCGGCCACCTGAACGACGACCAGGAAGTCGCGGAGCCGCCTGGCGGCTTGCCCAACCGTAGCCGAGCGGTCGCCCGAGCGCAGCACCTCGGCGGGCGCTGTGCGAGAGAGCCTTATGGCCGGGGCGAGCCCGAACGCCAACAGAGCCCCGACGGTCACGACAAACGCGAACAGGAAGACCGAACCACCGACCTCGGGCTCCGCGATCATCGGCAGCGCGTCGGGCGCGAGCCGCACCAGGACCTTCACGCCTATCCATCCCAGGCCCAGGCCGACCACGCCGCCCGCGGCGGCCAACAACCCGTTTTCCGAGAGGATGCCGGCGATCAACCTGGCCCGGCCCGAGCCGAGGGCGGACCGGAGCGCCAGATGGCGATCCTGCTCGAGGCCGCGGGCGAAAAGCAGGTTCGCGACGTTGACACACGCGGTCAGCAGGACCAACGCGGCCGCGGCCGCCAGGATCCAGAGCATCGCCCGGCGGGTGGATCCGACCAGGTCCGCCTGAAGCGGAAAGATCCTCGGGACGTCGTTCTCCATCTCCGGTTGGGCCTCGGCAAAGCCCATGGACAAGACCGCGAGACGCTCCCGGGCCGCCTCGATGGTGACACCATCCTTTAGACGGCCCACGCCCGACAGGTAGAAATTCCCAAAGCTGTTCGATCCCCCGGAGCGAAGATCCTGCGGCACCCAAAGATCGGCTTTCGATCCAAACGGGTTGGTGAAGCCTCGCGGCATCACGCCCACGACCTCGAAGCCGAAGCCGTCGAGATGGACAATACGACCTACGATGTCCGGATCTCCCGCGAAGTTGTTGATCCACAGGCCGTGCGAGATGATGGCGACGCGCTCGATCGGCGCCGTGGTCGAGGTAGCCTCGCCCGGGCCGTAGCTCTCCTCTTCCGAAAACATCCGGCCGCGTGCGGGAGCGATTCCGAGCGTCTCGAAGAAGTCCGAGGAGATACGAGATACCGTCACGCGCTGCGCCGCGTCGCCGTCTGTGAGGTCGGCCCCTATTTCGCGGTATGTGTATACGGCGCCAAAGTTCTCGAAGACCTCATCCCACCTGCGGTACTCCGCCACTACCGGGGCGCGGAGGTACGTGAGGTTCAAGGTGGGATTGTCCACCCGGCCTTCGTAGACCCTCACCAGCCGGTCGGACTCGGGATAAGGAAGCGCCTCGAACAACACCGCGTCGAGCACGCTGAAGATCGCGGTGTTCGCTCCCACTCCGAGCGCGAGCGTGAGCACCACGATCACCGAAAACCCGGGCGCACGCCGGAGCCGCCGCGCCGCCTGCCGCACTTCTGTCCACCATTCGATCGGCGACATCCACCAACTCCCTCTCTCTCCAAGATTCCTTCGGGCCACCCGGGGTCGGCTCTTGCTATGCTCGGTCATCGCGCGGTCTCGCCCCCGTCACCCACCCCCAGCCGGCCCATGGCGAGCAGGCCTCCGGAACACCGCTGGACAACCCTTGGACGACCCCCGAGGGCATTTGGTTGGGATGAGAGGCCAAGTCGGCTTCGGCTCGATCTTCCGGTGATCTTCATGAACC
>JBGMRK010000076.1:6336-11146 GCA_048061375.1 Longimicrobiales bacterium
ACGGAAGAAGAACGGACAGAGCCGGGTCGGGAAGAGGAGCGCGCCCACCGTCACTAAAAGGTCGTCGTGCTCCGCGGTGGAGACGGCGCTCCCCGCCTCGAAGGACTGGCACTAGCGTCCGGCATCTCGTGGGGCGGTAGAAGGCTTCTTCATGCTGATCTCACGTAATCTTCACTCTCCCGGCCGCATGATAGAGCGGTCGAGAAAGACCCTTTAGAACCCAAACGCGGAGCGCACCATGTCCCGTCGACGGTCATCCCTCGTTCTCCTTTCCCTACTCGGAGTTATTCCTCTGGTGGTAGGATCCGCTCGCCCAGACCCCGCAGCGTCGGGATCAGCGGTCCAAGTCGAGGCACCCGACTCCCCGGCCCTTCAGGGTGACGAGGGGTTGAGCGCCGACCGCCTCCAGCATGACTTCGGGTCGGTGGGGATCGACGAAGGGAACGTCACGGCACGCTTCGACATGAAGAACGGCACCGACGGGGCCACCCGCTTGATCGAGTTGTACACCAGTTGCATGTGCACGTCGGTTCGCCTGGAGTTCGCGGACTCCAAGGTGGCCGGCCCGTTCGGAATGCGTGGACACGACTTTCAAACTACGCTGGACCGCACGCTCGAGCCGGGTGAAAAGTTCGTTGCGTTGGTGACATTCGATCCGGCGGCACATGGGCCGGAGGGTCTGGGTGCGGTAACCCGTCAGGTCTTGTTTCAGACTGCGGAGCGTGGAAGTCTCATGCTCACGGTGACGGCCAACGTCCTGCCACCGAAGGGCCCATGACCGAGACAGGCTCCCGCGGCCCCGGTCAACCGGTAGGCTCTTCGGTACCCAACACAGCGTCCGCGACTCCGAGAAGGTCCGACAGGGCCGTCGACGCCACCTCGGGATCCGCGGACAGCCAGACGACATCGGCTCCGAGCCGGAACAGATAATGGATCTGCTCCTGCCCGGTCATACGATAGACGGAACCGGCGTCGAGGCTGAGCAGGGAGGGGTCTCGGTACGGGGTCAATCCGGCCGCCACGCGGTCCACGGTCTTCGTGACGAGATCGCTCGCGGCTGCGGGGCCGCCGGTGGTGGCCACGTAGAGAATCAGGGAGGGGTCGTCACTGTAGTGGGCGGTCCACCCACCCACGACGTACGACACGTCTCCGTAGAACTGGCTGACAGCGTCCAGAGCCCTATCGCCCGACACCTCGTGGTGCAGCGGGAGGCCGGCTACCCGGGGAGGGGCGCTGTCGAGTCCTGGCGACGAACCGCACCCCAGCGCGAGGAGCGCGGGGAGCGCGATGATCGGGGCGAGCCGTCGAATGGCTCCGCTCCGCTCCCGGTGTCGCCCCCTCATCGGATCATCGGTGACGGTGGGAGCGTTCGTCCTCCCAACCCGGTTCGGACCGTTCCTTTTCAGTCGCCGTGTCGTCGGCATCCCCTCCTCCACGACCTCCCCCGCCGTGCCCGGAGTCTCCACCGTGCCCGCCATGGCCACCACGTCCGTGGCTTCCGTGCCCCCGGTGCATCACAAAGTGCAACGCGATGAAAGCGACGATCAAGAGAATCGTGCCGAGCGACATCTATGACCTCCATGCAATACGGTCGTGTACGCCAACGGTGGCGCAGAACCAGAGCACGTTACCGCCCGGCCCGTGAAGAATCCCTGAGTTCTCCGTGAGGATGGTTTCATGAAGATTACCCATGTTCGTGTCGCGCTGCTCGCTTCCTTCACTTTGCTCATCGGCATCGGGGGCGGCTACGTCCTCGGGCGTAGCGCGCCGGCGCCGACCGCCACAGTCGACCAGGGTCTATATGGTCCCTTTACGCTACCGGTGACGTACGGAGACCTGGGACCCCGGCTCCTGGACGCCGGGGCCATCGGATACGAGCGCATGGCCGGAGCGTTGAGCCGTACCTCTACGCCGCTCACTTACGCCCAGACGAAAGTGCTGCGCGAGGGTAGCGCGGACCCCATCGTAATCGACCCCGCGAACGCACTCTTCCTCCTGGACTTCTTCTGGGCTGCGGGCCTCGCGAACCGTAATACGATTCTGACGGAGGGCCCCATGGTGCGGCGCTCCGGGGGGCAGGTCGGGCGCTTCGCGTCGACGGGCGGTTGGCGACTCGGGGCCAAGCCCATCTCGGAGCTGTACGCCGGGACGCCCCTCGTGACGCTCACGCCCGAACAGCAGACGCGGCTCGAGCGTGTGGCCTCGAACGTGTACCGGCCGTGTTGCGACAACCCCGCGCTCTTCCCCGACTGCAATCACGGGATGGCGATGCTGGGGATGCTGACGCTGTTGGCCTCCCAGGATGCCGACGAGGACGAGATGTTCGCCGCGGCCAAGTACGCCAACGCGGTATGGTTCCCGGAGCAATACCAGAACCTGGCGGTATTCTTCGCCGCCACTGAGGACGTGGAGTTCCGTGACCTGGACGCTGAGACGCTGGTGGGCGTGAAAACCTCCTCCCAGACGGGCTACCAGACCGTCCGCAGCTACCTCAGTACCGAGGGGCTCCTGGATCTGGCTCCCGCGGGCGGCGTCAGCGCCTGCTGACCTTTGCGGTGCCCGCAGGCGGCTTGAAGCCCAAATAGGCCGCCGGACCTGAGGCCGGCTTCACCGGGAATTCACGGTTTCTTCACGCGCCGCGCGGTAGCATGTCTCTCATCCGTGCGACGGTCACGAGAACTCACACAATGGTTGGTTGGATGCGATGAAGAGCCTCGTCATTCTCGGATCGGCGCTTGCCGTATCGATCTCCGCGGCGCACGCCCAAGAGCCTCCCCCAGGGCTGTCGCTCCCACAGGCGATCGAAAGCGTTATTCGGGACAATCCGGACGTGCGGGCGTCGGATCAAGCGTACGCCGCGACCCGCGGGAGGCTCCTCACGGAACGGCCACTGTTGGCGGACCCCAGCTTCGTCGCCGATTACTCGGGCCTGTCTTCGTTACGGCCGGGGTTTTCCGGATACGGGGAGCGGGTCATCGGGATCGAGCAGCCTATCGAGCTCCCATTCAAGTGGCTGGCCCGTAACGACATCGCCGCCAAGGAGGCGCGGGTCGCCGAGATGGACTTCGAGCTGGCGAAGCTCGACAAGATCGCGGAAACCCGAAAGGCGTACGGAGAGGTTCTGACCAGCAGGCGGGAGCAGGAGCTGGCGAAGGACAACTTCGAGTTGGCCGGGGATTTCCTCCGGATGGCCCAGGTGCGCTACGAGGCCGGCGACGTCCCGCCCCTCGAAGTGCTGCGGGCGCGGATCGAGGTCGCCAACGCCGAGCGTGACACCCTGGAGGCGGAAAAGAACGTCCTCGTGGCGGAGGCGGCGCTCAACATTCTCATGGGGCGCGACGCCCATGCCCCCCTGATACTCACGGATGAGCTGACCTTCGCCCCGGTGGAGTACGATATCGACGAGCTCCGGGCCAGGATGTTGGAACGGCATCCTCTGTCGCGAGCCATGGGCTACGCGGTGGAGGGCGGCCGGTCGGCGGTCCGGCTCTCCCAGTGGAACTTCCTGCCCGATCTCGCTCTGGGTGTCTCTCGCCAGAGGGTCCCGGGCGAAGGGTCGTTCTGGATCGCGTCGCTCGGATTCGAGGTCCCGCTCTGGTCCTTCTTCCGGCAGCGCGGCGGCCTGCAGGAGGCGAAGGCGAACCTCGCGCAGACGCGGGCCAACCGGCTCGGCGCCCAGAACAGCCTGATCCTGGAGCTCGAGAGCGCCTACCACGGACTGCACGTCGCCGAGCGGCAGGTGCGCATCTACTCGGAGGAATTGCTCGCGGAGTCCGAAGAGGTCTACCGGATCTCCAGCCGCCGGTACGAAGAGGGGGAGGCCAGCTACCTCGAGGTCCTCGAGGCGGGGCGCACCCTGCGCACGACGCGCACCGAGTACGTCCAGACACTGTTCGCATACCAATCGGCGTTGGCCGATCTGGAGCGAGCCACCGGGGGTGCGCTGGATCCCCCGGACAACTAGAAGGCTGCTGAAGAAGGCATCTCTCGAGCGGGGTCGGAAACCAGCACCATCATTCCGGGAGGCAACCACATTGGAGTGGATCATGAGCATGAGGTTGGCACGTCTCACGGCGGTCGCCACGACCGTCTTTCTCCCGGGATTCCTGTCCGCGTGCGGCGGCGACGACTCCGACCGCAGCTCCGTCGGTGAGGGGCCCGCCGTGGAAGACGCCATTTCCATGCCTTCCGGAGCCGGAGAGGTGATCGGACTGGCCTTGGAGGAAGTTCGACCGACGGTGCTGGTCGTTTCCGTCACGGCACCGAGCAAGGTCCGAGCCGATCAGGACAGAGTGGCACTCGTGGGGCCCACCATCGAGGGCAGGATCAGTCACGTCTTCGCGAGTTGGGGGGACCGGGTCACCGCCGGACAGGTGCTGGCGCACCTGGAGAGCGTCGAGGTGGGCCAGGCCAAGGCCGCCTACTTCCAGGCGAAGGCCGCCCTGGGGCTGGCCGAGGCCAATCTCGAGCGGAAGCGGCTTCTCTTCGAAGAAAAGATCGTTCCCCAGAAGGATCTCCTCGAGGCCGAGGCCGAGTACACCACCGTCACTGCGGAGGCCGACGCGGCGGAAAAGGCACTCCACGTGATCGGCTTCACCGAAGAGGAGGTTGCCGGTCTCTCAGAGAGCCACGACCTGACGGCCATCATGCCCGTCATCGCTCCCCTCAGCGGTACGATCGTGGACCGTCAGGCGATCGTGGGGGCGCTCGCCGAGCCTTCCAGTGAACTGTTCACCATAATCGAGTTGAGTACCGTCTGGGTGGACGCCGAGGTCTACGAGAAGGACCTGGACAAGATCCGCCTCGGCCA
>JBGMRK010000077.1:0-5475 GCA_048061375.1 Longimicrobiales bacterium
TCCGCGAGCAGATCCCCGTCGGTCACGACCAGGTTGGCGATGAAGCCCTCTTGCAGTGCTCCGAGGCGGTCGTCCACACCGAAGATCCTGGCCACGCCCAGACTCAACGCTTCGACGGCGTCGTCATGCGGCAGTCCCGCTTCGACCGCCTTGCGCGCGGCGCTGATCACTTCCTTGGGCCCGAGCCCGTCGGAGTAGAACGCGAACGGCACGCCCGACTCGTGCAGCCGGGCCGGGGCGGTCGGGGCGAGGAGCCGGTGCCGAAGCACGTCGAGCGACGTGTCGGCCTCGGGGTCCCCATCTTCGGGAGCTTCGGGCCAATCGAGGCTCACCAGGAGCCGAGAGCTCGACAGCTCATCCACCATCCGGTGGGCCGATTGCGCCCCGTAGATGATCGGGTTGGCCCCGATCTGCGCCGATATCCGCATCGCACGCCGGATCTCGGTCGTGGTCGAGGCAGGGAAGAGCAGCGGTACCGGTCCGCCGAGAACGGGCATGATGCCCTCGAGCGCCCGGTCGTAGGTGGGCCGCTCGCGGCCGCTCGGGTCCTCGTTGTAGAGCCGGGTCACGTCCCGGTAGTGCTCGGCGTCGCCGAAGAACTGCTTGATGTAGGCGAAGACACCGGGTTGCGAGGAGGGAAAGCCGCGGTGTCCGGGTCCGCCGTTCAGGTTGAGCCGCTGCGCCGCGGACGTCGTCACCACCAGGTCGCGCGGGCGCTCACCCGCCAGGTTGATGATGGCCGCGTTGCCCGAGAAGAATCCGTTGCTGGGCGCTGTCAGCGCGCTCGTGAAACCCGCGGCCCGCCACCGGCCGAACTCGTCGTCGTCCAGCTCGAGACGGTCGGCGGCGTTGATCCAAGCGAATGTGGCCGGCCGGTCCTCGGGCCCCTCGGACCGTGGCGCGGCGTCGGGCCCACCGCCTCGGCCGCCCGGAGGTCCGCCACCGGGGCGCGGCCCACCTTGTCTGGCCGGCGGCGCGTCCTCATTGGACATGCCCAGCGTCGAGAGCCCGTCGATGAGGCCGGGGTAGACCGTGAGGCCGGCCCCGTCGATCACCCAGGCTCCGGGCGGCGTCTTTACGTCGTCTCCAATGGCGGTGATGATGCCGTTCCGAACGACGATCGTGCCGTTCTCGATGGTGGGGCCCGTGAGCCGGACCAGGCGGGCGTTCTCGATCGCGTAATGCGACGGTATGCCATCCTGGGCGGACACCTCGTTCGCGAAAAACGTGCCGACGGAGGCAACGCTCACAGCGCCAATCCAGGCGCTCATGAATCGTGCAGACGATCTCGACTTCAACATGGGGAATACACCTCCCTACCCGGTAACTTGGTGAACGTGAGAGAGTAGGGGACAGGCCGCGTGCGGGCCAGGTGGGCCGGGGGCTCGTTGCTACCCATGATCGTGCGCTGGCGACCGCCGCACGGGCGAGCGGGCTGAGGGCGATCGGGGTGTAGGGCATCGTCATTGGTTGGCTCCCGAGGCGGGCGCCGGCCTACCTTGCTAGGTTGTGGACCCCGAAAGGAACGTGTATGGCAGTACGTGTAATGACCCTCGCCGCCGTCTTGATCCTACTTGTGTCCTTCCAGCCCACGCCGGCGGCCGGACAACGCGAGGCGACCCTGAGCGTCTACGGCCTCACCGCCGTGGCCGGTCTCAAGGTCGGCCACCATACTCTGGCCGGGCGGCCTACCGGGTGCACCGTGATCCTCGCCGAAGAGGGCGCGGTGGGTGGCGTCGACGTTCGCGGCGGCGCTCCTGGGACCCGAGAGACCGACCTCCTCGATCCGGTCAACACCGTCCAGAACGTCAACGCCGTCGTGCTCTCGGGAGGAAGCGCGTTCGGGCTGGACGCGGCCGGAGGCGTGATGCGCTTTCTGGAGGAGCGGGGGAGCGGCTACCGGGTCGGTCCGAATGTGGTGCCGATCGTGGTGGGCGCCATCCTGTACGACCTGTCCGTAGGCGATGATCCGTCGATCCGTCCGGACGCCGATTGCGGCTTCAGGGCGGCGAGCGCGGCCACGAGTGATTCGCCTGCCGAGGGAAGCGTGGGCGCGGGTACGGGCGCCACCGTCGGCAAGCTTCGCGGCATGGCGCGCGCCATGAAGGGGGGTGTGGGCACCGCGTCCATCACGCTGGAGGATGGCCTCACCGTGGCGGCGCTGGTCGTCGTCAACGCGTTGGGCGACGTGGTCGACCCGGCCACCAACCAGGTCGTCGCCGGGGTCCGCACCGAGGATGGCACCGCGCTGGCGGACGCCCGGTTGCTGCTTCGCGCTGGGCAGCAGCCCACCGGACCGGGAGCTGGAGCCAATACGACCCTCGGCGTGGTCGCCACCAACGCCGCGCTCACCCAGGCCGAGGCTACCAAGGTCGCGCGCATGGCCCAGGATGGCCTCGCGCGTACGCTCTACCCGGCCCACACCCCGGGAGACGGCGACACCGTGTTCTCGTTGGCCACCGGCAAGTTTGCGGGCCCGGCCTCCGTCGGCACGATCGGTGCGCTTGCGGCAGACGTTCTGGCCGAGGCTATTCTCCGTGCCGTGAGGAATGCAGAGGGCTTGCCGGGCCTCCCGTCCGTGAGTGACCTGAACGGGGGCCGATGACCCTCTACCTGGGGCTGCTCCTGGCCTATTCGGCCGGGCTCATCGGCATGGGCCTATGGCTGGGCCGGAGGGTGGAGAGTGCCAGTGCGTTCTTCGTGGCCGACCGCCGCCTGGGCGCTCTTCCTGTGTTCGCGACCGTTCTGGCGGCCAACATCGGTGCGGGTTCCACCATGGGGGCGGCGGGCCTCGGCTACCGCGACGGGCTGTCCGGCTGGTGGTGGGTCGGCTCGGCGGGGATCGGTACGCTCTTCCTGGCGTTCTGGGTGGGGCCGCGCATCTGGCGAGTGGCCACGCGGAACGGCCTCTACACCGTGGGCGATTACCTGGAGCTACGCTATGGCCGCTCGGTCCGGGCGATCATCGCAGCCCTGCTGTGGGTCGGTACGCCCGCCATCCTTGCCGGCCAGCTCATCGCGATGTCGGACATCTTCGAGGTCGTAGCCGGCACACCGCCCTGGGCGGGGGCGTTTGTGGGTGGGGTGGTCATCACGATCTACTTCACCGCCGGCGGCCTGCTCACGTCGGCTTGGGTGAACCTGGTGCAGCTCGTGGTCCTCCTGGTCGGCTTCGCGGTCGCCGTACCGTGGGCCCTGGGGGCGGCGGGGGGGTGGGGGGCCGTGGCCGCCGCCGCTCCCCCAACCGGCGACTACTTGAACTTCTGGCAGGGCGGCCAGTCGGGTTGGATGTACCTCGCGCTCCTCGTCCCCGCGTTCGTCATCTCACCCGGGCTCTTGCAGAAGGCGTACGGGGCGATCGACGAACGCGCGATCAAAGTGGGCCTGGGAGCCGCAGGCATCGCGTTGTTGCTCTTCGCGGCCGCGCCGCCCGTGCTCGGGATGATCGCGCGCTCCCTGGATCCCGCCCTCGTGAACCCCGAGCATGCGCTGCCCACCGTGTTCGTGCTGGGACTGCCGGTCGCCCTCGGTGCGCTCGGGCTCGCGGCCGTGTTCTCGGCGGAGATGAGTTCCGCCGACGCGATTCTCTTCATGTTGGCGACGTCGCTCTCGAAGGATCTCTACAAGCGGTTCCTGAGGCCGGACGCCGATGAGGCGGAGGTCCTCCGTGTGGCCCGTTGGGCGGCCCTGGCCGGCGGAGTGATCGGGATCGGGTTGGCGGTCGTGCTGCCGTCCGTAATCGCGGCCCTGAGTATTTTCTATGCCCTCGTGGGCGTGAGCTTGTTCGTGCCGGTGGCGGTGGGGCTGTACAGCCGGCGGCCGGGGGTCCCTGAAGCCCTGGCGTCCATCGTGGGAGGAGTGGCCGTGCTGGTGGCTCTGCGATTCGGGCTTCCCGCGGGGACGCACGTGCTGTTGAACCCCACGCTCATTGCGCTCGCGGCGTCGGGGCTGTTGTTCGGCGTGGTGTTCGCCGTGCGGCGTTTCCTCTCCGAGACACCCGACTCCCTTTCGGACAGCGGAGGCCCCCTCTAGCATGCGGGGCACCGAGTGACGGGTAAGGCACAACACCATTTGGAGGATTCCACCATGCAACACCGTTCGAGGCCCAAGCGAGCACGGGCAGGGCGCACACTGCTGATCTTGGGTTCGGCCGTCGCGCTCATGAGTTGGACGCCGGTTTCGGTCGACGCGCAGGCCGGTCAGCAGGCTCGTCGAGGTGATCGTGGTGCGCAGCAGCAGGGTCGGCGCGTGAGGAATCCCCGGAGCACGCGGCGTGTTCTGGGCGGCGTTCCCATGACTGCCGCGGACAGCGTCATTCAAGCCGTCGTCGAGCGTCTCGACTTCGACAGCTACAAGAACATTCTGAAGGGGTTGACCGAGTTCGGTGACCGCGAACAGGGCACGCAACGAAACGCCGACGCCATCGACTGGATCGAGGCCCAGCTTCAGGGCTGGGGGTACGAGACGGGGCGGATCTACTACGAGTACACACCGCGTCGCCCGGAGGGGAGCGAGCCGCAACCTCGCGAAGAGGTCTACGCGACCAAGGTGGGAAACACCGCTCCAGGTGAGATGTACATCATCGGTGCCCACATGGACGGGAGGGGCGGCGGGGAGGCAGCCAACGACGACGGCTCCGGCACGGCCTTGGTGATGGAGATCGCCCGCGTGCTCTCGGCAACCGACATCGCATCCGGTCGCTCGATTCGGTTCGCGCTTTGGAACAACGAGGAAACGGGTTTGGACGGCGCGCGCGCCTACGTGGAGCAGCGCGCTCCGCTACAGGGCATCGAGGATCCTCCGAATTCCGGCGAGTTCCCCGAACCCAAATGGCTTGGCATGATCCAGCACGACATGATGCTGTGGGACCATGGAAATCCGGTCACGCACAACCAAGCGCTCGACGCCGACGTGGATATCGAGTTCCAGCTCAACTCGGCGATGGCGGGTAAATCGGCCCAACTCGCGCTGGTGCTACTGAACTCCAACCGGCTGTTCGCCACCGACTATCCGGCGGTGATGAGCAACGCCATGAGCAACACCGACTCGGGCCCGTTCCAGGACCTCGTGGCAGCCGTGAGCCTCAGGGAGAACCGCCGCCTCTATGAGACGGGCAACCGGGCCAATCCACATTGGCACCAGCCGACCGACCTGTTCGTGACGTTCTCGGACGACGACTTCCGGCTGGGCTTCAACGCGGCTCAAACCACGCTGGGCGCGATTGCGAGGCTGGCCGGCGTGCACATCATGGAGTAGGGGTAGGGGCCCGCATGGCAGGGATCGAGGAGGAAGCGGGAGCGGCCGGCCGACCCTGGCCATGTGTCCTCTGGGTGAGACGGTTCGTGTCCAATCCGCAGGATACCGGTATCTTCGAAAGGCCTTGTAACATGCGGATTTCAGAGCGTGGGCGGTTGGCACACGTCTTGCCATCTCTAACGCTGGAGGCAGGCGAAGCGTCAATATTTTGGAAGCGTT
>JBGMRK010000077.1:5575-7241 GCA_048061375.1 Longimicrobiales bacterium
TTCGTCGGCACCGACGACCTCCCCATCTTCCAGACTACGGAATTCACGCGAGTGCCCGTCACCGCGAACGTGAAGGTGTATTTGGCCGATCGGGGCCGCAGTGTGAGTCGCTTTGCCTGGATTCCGTCCAAGGTGGCACCTTATGTCGGCGGTGGAGTTGGAATCGTCTGGTACGAGTTCGTTCAGGATGGGGAGTTCGTCGACTTCAACAACCTGGACATTTTTAGCGACCGTCTTTCTTCCAGTGGCACGTCGGCTACGGGTCAGGTGTTTGGGGGGGTAGACCTGTCCCTCGGTGGCATCTGGGTTCTGACGGGCGAAGGACGCTATTCATTCGGTAGTGTACAGATGGACGAGGACTTTGTGGGATTCGACAACATCGATCTGAACGGTCTTCAAATGACCGTCGGTATCGGTGTTCGATTTTGAGTCGGAAAGGACGACTACCATGAGCGAAGCTCGTAAGTACTGGAGTGTTCCCGGTGCCCTCCTTGCCGGCGCCGTCATTCTCGCGGGCATGACCCCGGTGGATGCCTTCGCTCAGGAGATGGACACGCGCTGGTTGCCCTGGCTCGGGTGCTGGGCACCGGCCGCGGCTGAGGACGCGGATGCCGATCCGTCGCTCCTGTGCGTGCAGCCGGCGGAGGGTCAGGACGCGGTCGAGCTGTTGAGCGTGGTCGACGGCGTCGTCGAGTCTGTGGATATCCTGAGCGCGACCGGCCAACGCCGTGAGACCGCGCTCGAGGGGTGCGAGGGATGGCAGAGCGGCAGCTTCTCCACGGACGGGAGCCGGGTCTACCTGCGTACCGACGAAGCGTGCGAGGGCGGACAGCGGCGCGCATCGACCAGCCTGATGTCTTGGGTCTCGCCGAACGAGTGGCTAGATATCGAGATCGTCGAGGTCGGCGAGCAAAGCGTGGCTTGGGTGAGGCGTTATGAGGTCGCGCGGTCCGAGGACGTGGAAGCCGCCGGCCTTGGTGACATCATCAAAGGTCGTGCGTTGGCCGTGGCTACAGCCCGAACGGGTGCGTCTGCGCCGATCAGCGTGGATGACATCATTGAAGCGAACGCCCGCGTGGGTGCCATGGCGGTCCAGACCTGGGTGGCCGAGAGCAGGCAGCCTCTGAGGCTAGACGCGGACAAGCTGATCCGTATGGCCGACGCCGGCGTACCCGCTGAGGTGATCGACGTATTGATCGCTCTGGGCAACCCGGATCGGTTCGCGCTCGGCCGTGCAGGGGAGCAGGGCGAATACGCCGCGTCCGAGCAGACCTACTCGCGGGCCTTCGGTCCAAGATACGCATATGGGCGGTCCTACTACTCGTCCTATCTCGATCCGTTCTACTACTCTCGGTTCGGGATTGGGTATTCCCCGTACGGATACGGCTACGGCGGTGGTTATTCCCGCTATGGATTCGGATTCGGTGGCTACGGCGGATTCGGTGGGTTCGGCGGGTTCTCTCCCATCATTCGTGTCGAGCCGATCTCGAATTCGCCGAGGTCCAGGAGAGGCCGGGCGATCAACGGCCGTGGCTACACCCGCTCGGGTGGAGGAGGCTCGGGCCGGGCCGCGGGTTCGAGTGGATCGAGGGGTGGGTCCGCATCGGTTTCGTCGGGCTCCAGCAGAAGCTCGGCGGGGCGCTCGGCCAAGCGGAGGGGCGGCGGG
>JBGMRK010000077.1:7341-10941 GCA_048061375.1 Longimicrobiales bacterium
GAGGGGCGGCGGGGGCCGAGACCGCTAGGAGATCGGCCTTCGCTTCTCTCCGATCTCGTACCCTGCCGGAGGCTCGGCCCCCAAGAGGTTCTTCACGAAATAATCCCACCGGCGCCTCACCATGTAAGGTTCGTTCCCGAACCCGTGCCTCCGGTTCGGGAAGAGGATCAAGTCGAAGTCCTTGTTGGCTGCGATCAACTCGTTGACCAGCATCATGGTGTTCTGGGGCGGTACGTTGTTGTCCATCGTGCCATGGGCAAGCAGCAGTTTACCCTTGAGATTCTCGGCCAGAAGCTGGTTGGCCTGGTTGTCGTAGTTGGTGGTGCCGTCTTCATACTCCTCGAGCAGACCCTGGTACTTCTCGCCCCAGTCGTCCTCATAGCTGCGGTTGTCGTGGTTGCCCGCTTGGGACACCGCCACCTTGTAGAAGTCCGGGTAGCGCAAGATCCCGGCTGCCGCGGCGAATCCCCCGCCGGAATGTCCCCAGATTCCTACGCGGTCCAGGTCCATCCACGGGTTCTCCGCGGCCAGCTGACGTATCCCGCCGATCTGATCGGGCAGCGTGTTGTCGCCCATGTTGCCGTAGTAGGTCGTATGGAACGACTTTGAGCGCATCGGCGTGCCCATTCCGTCGATCTCGACCACGATGAAGCCTAGTTCCGCGAGGGCCTGCTTGTCGCTCCGCGACGCCCTGAAGCTTCGGCTTCCAACGCTCCCCGACTGCGGACCCGGGTACACGTAGTTCAGGATCGGGTACTTTTTCGACGGATCGAAGTTGGTGGGCTTGTACATGAGCCCGTGTAGGCCCGTCTGGCCGTCCCGCCCCAGCACCTCGATCGGGATGGGCGGCTGCCATCCGCCGGCCACCAACCGGGAGATGTCGGCTTCCTCCAGGGCGACCACCTCGCGGCCGCGCTTGTCGCGCACGGCGATTCTTGGGGGAACGACCGGCGTGGAGAACGCATCGACGAAGTATTCGCCCGAGGGAGACATCGTGATCGTGTGGTTGGCGCTGTCGGGCGTCAGGAGTGTGACGTCGCCTCCGTCCATGCTCACGCTGTAGAAGTACTGGAAGTACGGATCACCTGGCTCCCGGCCGGCGCCGGTGAAGTAGAGCATGCGGTTGTCCTGGTCGATCCGGCGGAGCTGAAGCACGTTCCAGTCTCCCCGCGTTATCTGGCGTTTGAGCTCACCGCTCTCCAGGTCGTAGAGGTAGAGGTGGCCCCAATCGTCCCTCTGCGAGTACCAGATCAGTTCGTTCGACTCGGCCAGCATGCGCCAGTTGACCATGCCATAGCCCGACTCGAAGAACGTCTCGACGTGTTCCTCCATGACGTCCCGGATCTCGCCCGTTTCGGGATTCGCCACGCGCATGTATTCGTCCTTGTGATCCCTGGACGTCGAGACGAAAGCCAGCTGGGTGCCGTCCTCACTCCACTCCACGTCGGCCCAGCCGCCGCCACGGCAGCTCACATGGTCACAGAGCGTGGAGCGATGTTGGTCGGCAGGCATCTGGAGCCGCACCACCTCGGCGGTCTCCACATCGATCACCACCCGCGAGATCCGAAAGATCACGCTGTCTCCCGGGAGTGGGTACTTCCATGCCTCCAGCGTCGGACGCCCGACCGCGGTCGAGACGAGATACATGTCACCCACGCCACGTCCGTCGTGCTGGAACGTGGCGATCTTCTTGGAATCCGGGGACCACAGCACCACGGGGCGATCGCTCTTGGTCCAGCCGGCGTTGTCCGTGGCGTACCCGAACTCCTCGATGCCGTCCGTGGTGAGCTGCCTCTCCTCGCCGCTGGCCACGTCCCTCACCCAGAGATTGTAGTCGCGGATGAACACGGCCAACGATCCGTCGGGTGAGGGCACCCTGTTCCTGGCCCCACGACCCGATCCGCTACTAACGCCCGGCTCGGAAGTGCAGCTCGCGCCGTCGCGCCGGCAGGTGTACGCCCGATCGCCCGCGTCGAAGAGAATCGACTGCCCGTCTTCCGAGAACGTGAAGGTGGTGAACGGCAGGGTCAGCGCGTCGTACGCCTTGTCGGCCTCGCGGGACACGGCGGCCGCGAGCCGCTCGTGGTCGAACGCACGCTCGCGGGAACCGCGAGCCGCATCCACCAGGATGAACTCCGCACCGCCCTCCACCGTGTTCCGATACCAGAAACGTTCGCCGTCCAGCCACGTTGGCCGGACCGTGGCACCAGCCACAAGCGCGCTGGTGCTCGTCCTGAGGAACGACTCCGCCCGGGC
Source organism: Longimicrobiales bacterium (assembly GCA_048061375.1). Lineage (GTDB taxonomy): Bacteria > Gemmatimonadota > Gemmatimonadetes > Longimicrobiales > Gaopeijiaceae > JACZXQ01. The sequence continues at coordinate 9,598 of JBGMRK010000077.1, forward strand.
GTAATCAGCCGAGGTGACCGTGGGTGGGCCGCCCTGCTGGGCGGCGATCGGCACTACCAAAACGAGCGAAGCGAATATTACCACACTGAGACGCATCATCATCCTCTACGTGTTCGAGTCGATCAATAGCGGCCGGCGCTCATGATGTCGCCGGGGCGTTCGCGTTGCAACCACTGTTGCCCCCGATCGGGCGGCGTTCACATCTTCTCCCAAGTCGCTGTATTTCCCCCCGGAATCTCTCACACGTCTCGAGGACCGGCCATGAGTACTGAACTAGGGACACCTGGCCCACTGGAAGCGCTATTCGCCGACGTCCGCGCAGGACGAGTCGAGGAGGTACGCCAGGCGATCGCAGCGGAGCCCGATCTCGTGCGTGCGTACGACCCCCATGCTTCGTGCTGCCGGGGCACTCTGCTCAACCTGGCGGCGTCGAACGGGGACCGCGCGATGATCGACGCGCTGTTGGATCTCGGTGCGGACATCGACCAAAAAAGCGACTGGTGGGCCGGCGGATTCGCGCCGATCCACTCGGTTCCCATGGCCCACCGGCCTGGCCTCGCGGAGTTCCTCATCGAACGGGGTGCCACGGTGGACGTCCACGCGGCTGCCGGTCACGGCCTCATCGATCGGCTCGCCGAGCTGCTCGACGATCAGCCCGACCGTGTCAACCAGCCGGTGGGCGACGGCGCCCGTCCTCTGCACTTCGCCGCGACCCGGGAAGTGGCGGAACTCCTGGTCGAGCGGGGTGCGCTGCTGGAGCCGATCGACGTAGACCATGGGAGCACTCCAGCGCAATGGGCCGCACGCGAGCGGTCTGACGTGACGCGCTACCTGCTGGCGCAAGGCGCCGAGAGTGACCCGTTCATGCTTGTAGCCATAGACGACGCAACCGCTCTCGGGGCTCAGTTGGAACTCGACTTTGCCGTGGCGAACGCCGTCTTGAGCCCCTCTGTGTTTTCCTCGCCCGGCTCCAAAGCGGGACACATCTACTGCTACACACTCGGACCGTACTCTTCGACTCTGCTGCACATCGCGGCCGCTCTCGACCGGCGGGAGATCGTGACGCTACTGGTCGATGCAGGCGCCGGACTGAACACCAGGGGCGGATACGACGACTCGACCGCTCTGCACGTCGCGGCTTGGAATGGGCACGCCGATGGGGTGGAGCACCTGGTGAGCCTCGGGGCGGCTCTCGAGCAGGCCTCGGGGCCGATTCATGGGACCACGCCGCTCGGGTGGGCGATCGTAAATGGTAAAGCGGACGTCGTCGAGCGCCTGCTGAAGCTCGGAGCGGAGGTGCTGCCTCGCCACCGGACCGACCTGAGGAGCGCCGCCGCGGGGGAG
>JBGMRK010000078.1:0-10932 GCA_048061375.1 Longimicrobiales bacterium
GCGCCCTCGTTCCACGCGCGATTGAGCGCCTTGAACGAGTTGTTCTGGGCCGGATCCAACACCAGGGCAGACCCCCTTCCCGTGATGCGGCCCGCAGGCGGAACGATGCCCGCGGCGACGGCGTTGGTATTGAATCCTACTCCGGGGGGCGTATCGAAGGCCGCCGCGTCACCGGGCTGATCCCAAGGCACTACCGTACCCTGCACGAGCTCCATCATCCCGCGCACGCCGCTCTCCAACGGTGCGGCGGCCTCGATCACGCGCACGCCCATCTGGTAGGGGAGCGTCCAGCCGGCCACGTCGTAGGGTTGGTCCGGTGGACCGTCCGGGAACTCTCTCAAGTCGGGATAGTCCTGCACGTCGAACAACTGGCGAACGAAGTTGGAAAACGGCTGATCCATGGGAATCACCCATGTCCCCGCGGGGTGGCTGAGCCCTTCGAGCGTCACCGCGCTCGAAAGCTGGTACACCTCGATTCCGTTGAACGCCAAGCGCCGGAGCAGCTCGACCGCCGCTACCGGATCGCGCTGGTCCTGCGGGATGAAGAACCCATAGGGCGGGCCCTCGCGGCGATCCGCGATCACGTCGCGGCCCGCCTGGTAACGGTTGTAGAGCAGGTCTTCCTTGTACTTGGCCGCGACGTCGAGCACGGAGACCGACGCCGTGAGCGTGTATTCCACAGCATCGCGGAGCCGCCACCACCCGCCTTCCCACGGGCTCGAATAGAGCGACTGCGGCCTCAAATCGCGCCGCTCAGGCGGAAAGTCCTGAACCGTATAGAACTTGGGCGTCGCATAGCGGTAGAGCGCCGTCTCCGTCAGGAACGAGGCCACGTTGTGGAAGTTGTTGGCGTGGTCCAGGAAGCCCGGATACCAGTTGTCGAACCCGGTCCCCATGTGCATGGCGCCCTTCTGGCCACGCTCCTCCAGCGCTTGGGCCATGGCCATCCCCACAAGGTTGACCGTCCGCCACATGAGCGGATGCACATAGGGGCTGATGGGCTCAGCGAACGGCGGGATCCAGATGCGGGTGGGGAAGGGCGCCGTCTGATGGGGGTTGTAGAGAATCTGCGGCTCCCACTCGCGAAGAATCCGCGTCACGACCCGGGACTCGATCATGTTGATCATGTATCCGTCCCGGTTGTTGTCGTGGCCCACGTATTTCTGGTAGAGGAACGGACCATTCGAGACCTCGAACGGCGTGCCCAGGTTCGAGCGGTACCAGTCGGCTACCATCGTCTGGCCGTCGGGGTTTATGGATGGCCAGAGCAGCAGCACCACGTTGTCAAGAATGGAGAGGATCTCCGAGTCCGACGTCTCGGACGCCAGGTCGTACGCGAGCTGCATGGTTTGCTGCGCGGGAGCCACCTCCGTCGAGTGGAGCCCGCCGTCGATGTGGACGATGGCCTTGCCCTCCCGCGCGAGCGCCCGCGCGTCGTTGTCCGAAAGGCCTTCGGGATGCGCCAGGCGCAGTGCGATTTCCCGGTAGCGCTCCACGTTGGCGAGGTTCTCCGGCGAGGAGATCAGGGCGATGTACCAGGGCCTGCCGAAGGACGTCCTGCCGATCTCGCGAAGCTCCACGCGGTCGCTCGCGGCCGCCAACTGCTGGAAGTAGTCGAGCGACTCCTCGTAGGTCGCGAGGTAGAAGTCGTGCCCTACGGTATGGCCCAGCACCGACTCGGGTGTGGGAAGGTTCTGGGCCGCCAACGCCAAGGGGGCCGCCAGAAGAATTGGTGCGCAGCGGAGAGACCATCCAGCGACATGATGCAGACGATGCGAGGCCATCGGGATGGGCTCCAGGTCGGTGGTTCGGATTCGAGAGACACGTCGTGGCAGGATCGCCAACATGCGTGTCCGGAGGAGACTCAGCAAGGAAGCATTCCCATCTTCCCGGTGGGCAAGCACCTGAGCCTCGAGGTGCTGGGCTCACCGTCCTGCGAAGCCCACCAGCTAGCGCGACGGCCGGTCCAACTCGCCGCCGTGGAGGGCATCGTAGAAGTCGAACATCTCGCGATCGTAGTCAGTCTTCCGGGCCGCCTCGAACGGTTCGATGATCTCGAACAGCGTCTTCAGGCGCTGAGGCATGGTGAGGTGCTCGCGTAGGTCCTCTTCCGAAAGGAACCCTCGCACACACAACTGCTGCGTCTTTCGAAAACAGGACTTGATCAACCGTCTGCCGGCGTTGACCTCGACTACCCGTTTTCGCTCCGCCTCGGGCAATTCTTCCAGGTGCTCCATGCGGCGGAATAGCAGTGCCGAACCTTCTTCGCGGTGCTGGTCACGCCATCCGCGCACCGCCTGCGCGGCCCTGTAGTAGTCATCCGACCAGAAGTCGTCATGGATGTGGGAGATGAGCAGACCTCGGCACTCCTCCTCGCTGGGGTCGGCGAGATGGTTGGCGGGCGACTCGGCCGTCAGGCCCCCGCCTCGGCCCATGAGCCGTCGGCTCCATCCTCGATCTCGGCGGCAAGCGCCCGATCGACCGCGTCGAGGAGCGAGCCGGCTGAAAACGGATCCGTAAGGCGTATGCCCGGTGCTGAACCTCCACCACTCTCCTCTGCCGACGCCTGATCCGACACGAGCACGGCAGGCAGGCCGTCCACCCGCCGTGACAGGGCTCGGTACAACTCCTCGCCGGACCGGTGCGGCAAGCCGGAATCGACAACAACGAGGTTGAATCGGGGCTTGACCCGATCGAAGACCTCGAGGCCCTCTCGGGCTGTTCCGACGGCCACGACAGAATAGCCCCCACGCGTAAGGGCACGTTCGATCAGTGTGCGTAGGGCCGGTCGGTGCTCGACCACCAAGACGCGAATGGCCTCGGGCTCAGTGTCGCGCTCCAGCCCAGCCTCGGGTGGTAGCGAGATCGTGTCGGCGTCCCTCGCGGGAATATAGACGCGGAAAGTCGCACCCTCGCCTGGACGGCTCTCAACCTCGATCCCTCCGAACCAGTCTCGGACGATGCGCCGTACCGTGGCCAAGCCGACACCAGCCCCCGGGTCTTCCTTGGTGCTGACATTACGTTCGAAAATGCGACGCCGTATACGCTCGGCGATGCCGGCGCCCGTGTCGCGAACGGACAGCACCCCATAGCATCCGGGCCGGAGAACGTCTCCTTCGACGTCCAGGGGCTCCAAAAGACGGGTGTTGGTTGTTCGGATCGTGAGCTCACCGCCGCCGGTCATGGCCTCCCGTGCGTTCACCACGAGATTCAGAACGATCTGCTCGACCAGGGCGACGTCGGCACCGATGGGCCACAGGTCCTCCCCAGCGTCGAGCACCAAGTGTACGTCCTCTCCGAGACAGCGGGCGAGAATCGGCTCGAGCGCTCTTGTGATGGTTCCCAGGTCGATCGGCTCTGTGCCGGCCTCCTCCTCGCGTCCCGCGAAGTTCAGGATCTGGCGTACGAGCGTGCCGCCCCGCGTGGCTGCGCTCCGGATCGTGAACAAGTCCTGCTCGCCTTGCGTGTCCAGGTCGAGTTCGTGCTCCAGGATCTGGGTTGTCGCAAGGACGGTAGTCAGGAGGTTGTTGAAGTCGTGGGCGATCCCCCTCGCAAGCGTACCGAGGGCCGCCATCCTCTGCGCTCGAAAGAGTTGCTCCTCCAAGCTCTCAACCCGCTCACGCAGCGTGCGCTCCGGCGTGATATCCCGAATCACGCCCAGGGCCAGTCTCAACTCGTCCGGTAGGCAGCGGATATCCTCGTGGATGAAGCGCTCGTCGCCGTCCGTGGTCAAGATGCGATACTCCAGCGAGAGGCCGGAATGAGAGGACACTTCGGCAAGAGCCTGTGCAACGTGTCCCCTATCGTCGGGATGAATCGCGTGCAACCACAGACCCGGGTATCGGGCCAGCTTCTCCCGATCGATGCCGGAAATCGACTCCACATCACCCACGAAGTGGGTTGGCTCGAACCCCGTCGAGGCGGGTCTCAGCGTGAGAACGGCCGCTCCGTCCGGGAGATGATCGCCGAGAATAGTCAGCGCTTGGTAAATGTCTTTCAAGCTCGAATAACTCCGTGCCCGGTCCCGAGCATCAATCGCACCCCCACGCGGAGATAGACCGCCCTCGATCATTGGAAGAATTTGAAAGATACAAGGGGGTGGAGGATCTTCACCAGAGTCCTGTTCGAAGCCTCGCGGCCTATCGCTTTCCTAGCCCGTGACTTTGCGGGTCAGCGCTCGAGCGATCAGGCGAACCCTCTCACGTAAGGGAAATCGAAGGAGGTTCGTCTTCACGATCCCTCGAGTGAAGTAGGTCTTCTCCGAATAGTCGATCGCCACATCGACGACGACGGGCTCACCGCCCTGCGCGATTACGTGCGCACTGCGGATCGCCTCTCCTACCTGATCGTCGGAGCGGATGCTGAGGGCATGAGCCCCCATGCCACGGGCCAGAGCCTCGAGGTCGTAATCGGAGAGCACGCTGGCGACTTTTCTATTCAGGGCCGTGCCCTGGAACTGCGCGATCTGAGCGAGTTCACGATCACGGAGTACCATCACGATGACGCCCACACCATGTTGGACGGCAGTCATGACCTCGAGTCCGGTCATGAGAAACGCCCCGTCCCCGGCGAGCGCGACGACCGGACAGTCGGGCAGGGCGAGCTTTGCTCCGACGGCAGCCGGAACCGAGTAACCCATGCACGAAAAATCAATAGGCGCGAGGTATTTTCCGGGCCCGGAGAGCCTCAGCATCTCCATCGCGAGGAACGTCCCGTTACCACTGTCGGTGGTGTACACGGTCTTTGGGCCGAGGATGTCCTGAAGCGAACCCAGGAGGTGGGCCGGCGTCACGAGGTCTCCTCCAACGTCAGAAAGCCAACCCTCTCGGACAGCCGAATGGCCTTTCCGAATCCGGTCTCGCAGACCCACGTCCCCGGACCGCTCCACCTCATCCAGCCGGGCGAGCACGCCCTGAATGAAGTCGGAGGCGTCGGCCACTACCGCGACCTCCGCATCGTAATTCGCACCCAGCACGGTGGCGTCGATGTCCACATGAATGAGCGGCCCCGGGATCTCGAACCCGTAGCTACCGGTGCCCACCTCACTGAAGCGGCAACCCACGGCCAGAGTGAGGTCGCATTCGGCCGCGATCTCACGGACGAACCGCGGAGCCGACCGTCCAAATCCAGGCCAGAGGAAGAGTGGATGGTCCTCGGGAAAGACGCCCTTGCCCTGGAACGTGGTGGAGACCGGCGCCTCCAGGCGCTCTGCCAAGGCTACGATGTGGTCTCCAGCTCGGGCAGCTCCGGCGCCCACGTAGATGAGCGGGCGCCGCGCGCCGCGGAGCAACTCGACGCTACGCTCGACTGACTCGGCTTCCAAATCCGGCCCGCGTGGGAGCGGCGGCGCTCCCCCCTGGGATAGCCACCCGGATCCCACTGTCTGCTTGAGCATGTAGAGGTTTGCCGGCACCTCCACGAAGACCGGGCCTGGCGCTCCCGAACGTGCCAGCCGACAGGCCTCCCGGACGGTGCTGTAGAGCTCGTCACCCGTTTCGGGGCGGAACTGGGCCTTGGTGACCGGTGCCACCATCGCCATTTGATCGACGTCGTGGAGTTGAAAGGAATGGTCGGTGTCCTGCCTGATGCCGCAGCCCAGGACCAGCATCGGCACGTTGTCCATGAAGGCCTCGGCGATTCCCGACATCGCGTGGGTGAGTCCCGCTCCGGGCACGACGTTTACGCAGGCCAGTTGGCCTGAGGCCCTCCACACCCCGTCCGCCATGAAGGACGCGCCCTGCTCGTCGGTGACAAGGATCGGCCTCACGGTCTCGGATTCAGCGAGCGCATCGTAGAGTTCGATGTTGTGAGTGCCGGGAATTCCGAACGTGAGGGTGATGCCTTCGTCCTCGAGGGCTTTGGTGACGACGGCTCCACCGAGGACCTTCATCGTTCTTCTCCATGAGATGCGCGGTTCGCCGCGTGGTCGTTGAGAATGCCCTCCGCCACACGATCGGCGAGTCCCATGATGGTCAAGTAGGGGTTGATCTCCACCGAATCGGGAAAGAGGCTCGCGTCGGCCACGCGAAGCCAAGGGTGGCCGTGCACACGTCCCCATGCGTCGGTCACCGATTGGCTCGCGTCGCAGCCCATGCCGCACCCGCCCATCAGGTGGGCAGCCGAGACGGATACCCGTCCGGTCAGGAAAAAACGGGCGTGGATCCGCTCTTCCAGGCGCGAGACTTCGCCCCGCTCGATGAGCGGAGGATTCGCCGGTGGAGCATGGACCCGGGCCGCACCCGCGCCGAAGAAGATCCGCGTTGCCGCTCGGGTGGCATCCACCATGCTTTCGACGACGGACGGAGTGAAGGCGTAGTGGACGGCTGGGCGGCCGCGGCGGTCCACGGTGATGCGGTTTCCCGGTGTCACTTTATCGGTGGCGAGCACCAAGATCATCTGCAGCCGGCCGAATGCCCGCATCAGCGTGCTATGCGACGGGCCGAACCCGGTGAGATTCTTCGCCGTGACGAACGGGAAATACATGCAGGTCTCGAGCACCCAGCCCTCGGCTTCCGCCCTGTCCAGGTAGTAGCTCTTGGGGTGGCCGACGTCGTTGGTGATCTCACGCTCATGCTCCGCGACCAGGATAAAGGCCGGATGGCACGTGAATCCTTCTCCGAGCCGGGGCAGGCCCGTACCGAATCCCGACCGTAACAACAGGGTGGACGACCCGACAGCGCCCGCGGCCAGCACCACTGTGGCCGCCTCTATGCGGTAGTCGCCGGACTCCCACTCCGACGGCTCACCCTTCTCTCCCGGACGCACCTCACCAACGCGGACGACGACCGCCCGTTCCTCGACGCGTAGCGCCTCGGCACGCGTCACGATCTCGACGCCTCCCCGCTCCGCCCGTGGCAACTGCACGCGGTCGGTGCCCTGCTTGGCTTGGTTCGGGCAGCCGAGATTGCAGAGGCTGGCGCCGAGGCACCCCTTCACGTTCACCGGGAACTGGCGGGCCTCGTAGCCGGTCGCGCGGCAGCCTTCCACGAACAGCCTGTTGTTCTCGTTGATCTCTTCGTCCGGAAGCAGGTGCACGTTGTTCTCCGCCGCGTATTTCTCGGATCGGGTCACGAGGTCGGCGTACTCTAGTGCGGGGACCCCCCAGTCGCGGATGACCCGCTCCGGTGCTGTGAGAGACGTGCCCGTATACACCACCGTGGAGCCCCCGTACGCCACGCCCATGGCCAACGTCATCGTACCGTCCGCCGTGAGGAAACCACCGCCGTCCTCGTAAAGCGCCGAAGCCATGTCCAACTCGTGACCGGTAAACTCCTCCTCGCGAAACCGCGGACCCTTCTCGACGACCAGGACCGAGGCTCCCGACTGAACGAGGGGTATCAGCTCCTGAGCCACCGTCCCGCCTCCGGCGCCCGAACCCACGATCAGCACGTCGTACTGTGCGTGTTTCACGAATCGGCGCCTTCCCGCCCCACGGCACTCCACCCGAGCGGGTTCGCGCAATAGCCCATTCGGGCCTTCACGTCGTCTTGCCCGTAGTAGCCCATGAAGACGAGAGTGCGCAGGCCCCACACACCACGCCGGATGACGAGAACGGGTGCGTGTTCAAGGGCGGAGAGAAAGCGCAATCTGCGCACATCGTCCAAAGCCGTGAACGGTCGAAGAAACCGGAACACCGCCAGTACGTTGACCAGCCGCATGAACAACACGAGCTGTCGCGGTATGGCGTTGGACCGACCCGATAGCCCTTCGGTGATGATGGCCTCTGTGCGGCGCCAAATCTCTTCGTCTGCCGTGCGCAACTCCGGCACGATCGTCGCGGCCATGGCACGGAAGAGGCGTCGGGCGGGGGCCAAAGGGAAGGTGGTCACGGCGTTAGGCTGGTCCAGCTTGGGACGACGATCTGGGGGTGGGGGTCAACGTGCCCCACCGCACACGGTCCGGCAAGCTTCGCTCCCCTTCCATCTGGTGAGCAACCGATGAATTGGCCCGGGCGTCCAATGAGAGGGAAACACTGAACCCGTTCTACCCGTACCAAGAGTATGAACCAACAAACAAAACGGCGTCTCGTATTCATAGCGGGGTTCGTCTTCTACTTCGGCGCCCTCTGGGCCGTCTGGGACACGGCATTCATCTATCCGCTCAAGATCTTCGTGGTCCTATTGCACGAGATCAGCCATGCGGCTGTGGCGGTAGCTACCGGCGGCACCATCCAACAGATCGTATTGGATCCCAACCAGGGGGGCGCCTGTTTCTGTCCGGGCGGTAATGCCTTCCTAACCCTTTCGGCCGGCTACCTCGGAAGTCTGGTCTGGGGTGGACTCATGATTACGGCGGGCCAGAGTTCCCGCATCTCCACTCGGTGGGTGATCGGTGCGATCGGCGTGCTCGTGATCGGGCTCACACTCGCCTATGTGCGAGGACCGTTCGGCATCGGGTTCGGGATGGCGTTCGGTTCGGTCCTGCTGCTCAGCGCCAAGAAGCTCACCGAAGTGTGGAACCAGCGTCTTCTTCTCGTGCTCGGGCTCACGAGCGCCCTCTATGCGATTCTGGACATCAAGAGTGATGTCCTGGACCGCCCGGAGCTTCGATCCGACGCCGCGATGCTCGGCGAGTTGACCGGCATCAGTGGCGTCGTCTGGGGATTCGTGTGGATTACGATCGCCATCCTGGTCAGCGCCTGGCTCCTCCATAGGGCGTACAAGAAAGCTTGAAAAGATCTTCTTGATCCATGGCTCGGCGGGTCATAGCTTGCGGTGGCCGCCTGGCGGCCTGGGCCCCGAGCCAGCACGCCCAGCGGCTGCGGTTCGGGGACTGCGGGCCTTCGAGCCCGCCGGCGTTCTGCCCAAAGTTGAACCGAGCCAAGGAGGTGATCAATTGTCTAGTCCAAGTATTCTGTGCAACCTGGCAAGGGCACGCGATCGCCGCTTCGGTTTGTAAGGAGACCGATTCGGCTTCGACTGTCCAGGTCGGTAGCGGTCATCGCGCCGGGTTGTGGCAGGACTGAGAGAGGCGCCGTCGGAAGGGTCCGGCGGCGCCTCTTTGTTTTCCGTGGAGGTCTACTCGCGCCTGAAACCCCTCATCCGAAGTAATCGGGAGCATTCCCCGGCTTCCACTTGATGTTGCACCCAATACTGGGAAGCTGCTGGGCCGGTGCCTCGCGTCCGGTAAGCAAAGCGTCGGCCGCCGCCCGCAGGTCATGTCCCGTCACCTCGACGCCGTTCCCGGGACGGCTGCTGTCGAACTGTCCCCGATAGAAGAGCTGCCCGTCTCCGTCGAACAGGAAGAAGTCGGGCGTGCAGGCGGCTGTGTAGGCCTTGGCGACCGATTGATCTTCGTCGTGGAGATAGGGAAATGTGTACCCCACCTCTGCGACCTCGCGGAACATCGCCTCGGGTGAGTCGGCGGGATAGTGCTCGGCATCGTTCGAGCTTATCCCGACCATCCCGATCCCCTTCGCTTGGTACTCCCGGCCAAAATCTGCCAGTTGACCCCGTAAATGTTTCACGAACGGGCAGTGGTTACACATGAAGACCGCAAGGAACCCGCGCTCGGCCGCCACGTCCTCCAGGGTCACAACATGCCCGGAGGTATCCGGCAGGGCGAATGCCGGCGCGCTCATCCCCAGCGGCGGCATCGTGGACAGGGTCTCGGCCATAGGTCGCTCTCCGGTCGCGGTATGCGGGTCGTGAACCCGTCCCTCACACCCCGGCTCTGGATGGACGTTCCGCCTGCAACCACATATGAAGACCTCGGCAGATCGAGGTCTTACGAGCCGACGGAGCCACCCACATCCCACAGAACCGACAACAGGGCCTCCAACTCCACCCGCGACGCTTCGAGCGCGGGAGGTTGGCCCTTCCCGTCCTCAGACCCGGCCACAACCCGCAACTCCTGGATCGCCCTCGCCAGTGTACGAACCGACTCCGGGAGCGCCTCATCAGCCGCAATGGCCTTCAACTGATCGTCGCTCAAAACCGATCCGCCGCTCGAGAGGCGGGCTCTCAATGATCTCGCATCCAGGCCCGCAATGGTTCCCACGGGGTTGCCGAGGTCGGTGAGAGCCCTGATCAGCTTCAACCGCTCGATATCGTCGGCACTGTAGAGCCTGAACCCACCCGGTGTGCGGGCAGGAGTCACCGCCCGGTTACGAGCCTCCCACGATCTCAACGTCTCAGGCGGGATGCCGGTCATCCGAGAAACCTGTCCGATTCGGAAGAGACTGGGTGGGGCTGCTCTACTCGTCATGAGCATTGAACTGTAGTCTAGGACCGGTGTAGGCAAGCCCACTCCCGATCTCATGTGCCGGAACGAGCCATGCGCCTGGTTTCTCTTGCGTGCTCAAATACTGAGATCGTCGCCGCCCTGGGACGCGCCGAGCTCCTGGTAGGGGTAGATGATCACTCAGACTATCCGGCCGAGGTTGTTGGGCCATTGCCGAGGGTGGGGCCCGATCTTGAGGTCGATATCGAGAAGGTATTGGCGCTCGAGCCCGACCTCGTTCTCGCCAGCCTGACCGTGCCCGGCCACGAGCTCGTCGTGGACAACCTCCGAGAGTCCGGCATACCCTTTATCGCGCCAAGCCCCGAATCTCTCGCGGACGTATACCAGGACATTCTGAGGATCGGCGGCCTGCTGGACGTGCAGGGAGAGGCGGCGACACTCGTCGGCGATATGCGGTGGGCGCTCGAGGGAAGTCCGCTCGTGGACGATCCGCCCAGTGTGCTGGTGCAATGGTGGCCGAAGCCCGTTATCGCACCCGGGGCAAGGAGCTGGGTAACCGATCTGCTGAGCGCCGTAGGGGGAAGGAATATCCTCGAGAACGACGACTGCAAGAGCCGCCCCGTTACGGACGACGAGGTCCGAAAGCTCGCGCCCGACGCGATCGTGATTTCCTGGTGTGGAGTGGCGCCCGATAAGTACCGGCCCGACGTGGTGCTGGAGAAGGATGCGTGGCAGGAACTCGATGCGGTG
>JBGMRK010000079.1:0-5112 GCA_048061375.1 Longimicrobiales bacterium
TCTAATATTCGTGGCAGGCTGGATCTCACTGCAAACGGCCTGGGATCCAGTACTCCTGGAACTCGCGTCGCGTTACCGCGTCCTGTACGTGGAGTCGCGGGAGAAGGGCACCGCCCGAGTGCCGAGCCGCTCCAAGATCGAATTCACGCTCGATCGCATGGCGGACGATGTTCGGGATATAGTCGATCGATGTATCCCGGAGGACGCCTCCTTCTGGCTGATCGGCAGTTCTCTCGGATCGACGGCCATCCTGCATCACCTGAGCCGCCCGGGACGGGAACCCGACGGCGTCATCGTGATCGCGCCGAACATCCGTTTCGATCTGCCCTGGTGGGCCTGGCCGTTCATGCGGCTCGCGCCCGCCGCGATCTTCGCCTGGCTGCGCCCGATCATCAAGTGGAACCTGAAGCACCTGCGGCTGGACAAGAGGAGCGAGCCGGAGCAGGTAAAAAGATACGCAGCGTATCTGGATGCCGCGGACGCCCGCCGGCTCAAGAAGAACGCCTGGGCCATTCGGCATTACAGCCTGCTCGAACGCCTACCCACCATCACCGCACCGGTCACGGTCATCGGCGCCACTTCAGATCTCTTGCATCGGTTGGACGAAATCGAACACATGGTCTCGCGGTTGCCGAGCGCCACCCTCGAGGTGATGGAAAGCAATCGAGCGACGCACAGCGCGGCCGCCGGACGGTTCATGGTCGACGTGATCACGAAGAGTCTGCACCGCAACGCGGTGCAGACCTCGCGTCCAAAGGGAGCGGACGCTCCTGCTAATCCGCGTCCGGAAGACGGGACGTGATCCACAACGTGCGGTAGACCGCCGTCCCTACCGTTCCGACGGCGATCGCGCCCAAGACCCACAGCAAGACCACGCCGGGCTCACCGCGGCCGACGAGTGCCGACACGGTCGGATCCACGATGGCGCCGAGCCCAAGTCCCAGCAACCGCTCCGCCCGTTGCATGATCCCCTTCGAGCAATTCACGCCCAGGCTCTCGCCGCGCGCACGAGTGTAGCTGACCAGCAGCGATCCGCCCATCGCAATCAAGGCGAGTGGAAGGCCCGCCGGAGACTCCCGGAACCACAACGCGAGTCCGATGAACGCCGCAACCTCGGCGAAACGGTCCAAGGTGGAATCGATGAACGCACCCTTCGGGGAGGCCATGCCCCGAGCCCGGGCTACGCGGCCGTCGAGCACATCTGCGATGCCGCCCAACAGAATCGCCCAACCGCCGAGCCCGATTCTGCCTCCGACGAACAATACGCCGGCCAGCAGTCCGAAGCTCAGCCCGAGGAGATTGTAGAACGTCGGCCCGAAGCCCAGCGTGAGCGAGGCGCGCTCCACCGGACCGATGAACCACATGAACCAGCGCTTGACGAAGCCACCGAGGAGGAACTTGCCATGCGCTTGGGATGCATGGGGGTCCTCCCTAAAATTCGCCGCGCTGAACGCGAACACGGGCATGCTCGCAAACGCAAGCGCGAGCACCCCGACCAACGTCCACAGTTCAACCGTCATGTGTCCCCCGAATCGTCGGTATCCTCGGCCTTGGCCCGCGGCCGCAACGCCAGCACACGAATGACCTTAGGCCAAAGCAAGATGAGCGGGAATCGACGTTCTGCCGCTGTGATCTCCACACTAACGCCGATGCGCCGCTCCACCTTGCGAATGATGTACTCCTGCCAACCCTCGTACGTGTATACATGCTTCACCCAGCGCACGGTGGAGCGAACACGAGAAAACATGAAATACATCCGAATGCGGGCCTTCGCCCACCAAGACGGAGCTCGGCTCGGGCGGTAAGACCCACCCTCTTCAACCAGCACCCCGCCGGCAACGGCCTCGTCGAGCACGGGAGCGTATATGTGTTCGAAGAAGTCGCCCTGCGCGTCGATCACCTCGGACGTCCGGCCCCCCTTCTCCGGCCGAATCTCGCCCGCGTACGATACTGCGACCATGCCCCTCGTAAACTCGCGCACGGTGAACGGCGCCTCGAGAAGGGGCAACGCCCATCGAAGCGGGGTGCGGTGGCTGGTCTCGAGGCAGTGTTGGACGTCGCTTGCGGCCCGCTCATCGCGCGTGTAGAGAATCGCGATCTGCTGAACCATCCGCCCGAGACAGAAGTGATCCTTCGCCCGATTCGACAGCGCCCGCTCGAAGTGCGCCTGCTCCAGCACGAGACATTTCGCGGCGGTATCCTGATCGGGCTGATGAGAGATGGAGCTCGGAGTCAACACGTGGCTCAAGACCGCCATCACCCAAGGTGACCGGTGGAGGTGTCCCGCCGCCTTCAGACCCGCATAAAACCGCCGGTAATCTTCCACCACCAGGACCAAATCGAATGGGCTGTGCTCGTCGGGGCTGGTCTTGGTGAGTCGAGAACCATAAAGGAGCACCGCCACCAACTGGTCCCCGCAAGCGTCAACCAGCGAACCCACCAACCGATTACGCCCGTCCGCCCCCGTCCGCGGAGATCCGCCGGAGGCCGGAACCTGATCGCGGTGATCGCTCATGAGCTTCGGCGGCCGTCGCTCGGCACCCACAGAAGGCGCACCCACGGTTGCACCACGATGTTCGAGCGGATAATGATACGACTCCCTGTTCCTGAAACGATTGGCACAACACCCTAACGTGATTTCGGAGAAAGCGTCAACGGGCGCACCCAATTCCGCGGGCGAGAAGGCGGGCGGGCATGTATTCGTCATCTTCAATCCCGCCTCCGGACGGGGACGTGGGCGTGAGCGGCAGCGAACATACGTCGAGTTGCTGAATGACGCCGGAGTCGAATTCGAACACGCCACTACCTCGTGCCCCGGTGGCGAACGCGACCTGGCCGAGAAGGCCCTCGCGAACGGCGTGACAACCATCGTGGCCGTGGGTGGTGACGGGACCTGGAGCAACGTCGCCGGGTGTATCGTCGCGTCAGGCCGGGCCGACGTCTCCCTCGGACTCCTGCCCGCAGGCTCTGGAAACGACTTCGCCAAAAGCTTCGGTATCACCTATCGGGAGCCGATAGGGGCAGTCCACGCCATCGCCCGAGGTCGAATCCGGAGTGTCGACGTGGGCAGAATCCGCTTCCCTGACGAAGATACGCCGGACCGACACTTTCTTCTCGAGACAAGCTTCGGAATCGGCCCCGCTGTGCTCCAGGCGGCCAAGGGTGCGCGCTTCTTGAAAGGCGACCTGCTCTACAGCGTGACGGCGATCAAGCAGATCTTCCGCTTCAAGGGTGTGCTTGCCGATGTAGACGACGCGAACGGCTCGGTCAGCGGCGGCCGGCACCTCATGCTGGTAGTTGCGAACGCACCCAACATGGGAGGCTCGTTCCTGATCGCTCCGGAGGCCCGCCTGGACGACGGCAAGCTGGATGTGTGCGCAATTGAGGACTCCGGACCGTTGGAACGCCTCCGTCTGTTTCGGATGGCCGGGGCCGGCGAACACGGCCGGTCGGATCGGGTCACGTTCCGCCAGAACGGGGCGTTCACGATCCGATTCACGGCGCCTGAACCGTATGAGGTCGATGGCGAGTTGCTCATGTCGACATCGCTGGTCGCGCAGGTGGACAGCGTGCCCCGAGCTCTTCGCGTCATCGTGGCGACCCCGTGAAATCACCGGGCACACCATCCGAACAGGCGCGGGTCGGAGAGGCCCTGAACCTGACCGGCCTCCGCACGCTGGTCACGGGAGCCACCGGGTTCATCGGCGGACACCTGGCTAAGGGACTCGCCGACGCGGGCGCAAAAGTTATCGGTCTCGTGAGGGACACGTCACGGGCGGCTTCGTTGGAGAGAGCGGGGGCAGCCGCTGTCGAGGGTGAAATGACCGACCACGCTTCACTCCGGAGGGCGATGGAGGGCTGTGATCTCGTATTCCACCTCGCGGCTACGGTCAACCTCAACAAACCGTGGTCGTACTACCGCGAGGTCAACGTAGCCGGCACCGAAGCGTTGGCCGAAGCGGCATTGGCTGTCGGCGTCGAGCGGTTCGTGTACGTCAGTTCGGTTTCGGTCTACGGCATGGGCGCCGGCCCGGGGCTCGACGAGACCTCGCCGCATCTCAAGAGCCGGGACGCCTACGCCGACACCAAGCTCGAGGCGGAAGAGATCATCCGCCGCATGGTCGCCGAGCGGGGGCTCCCCGCGGTTATCGCCCAGCCGTCCCAGGCCTACGGACCCGGAGACCAAAACTGGACCATGACCCCTATACGCCTCATTCGGGCTGGGAAGCTGTCGCTAATAAGCCGGGGCACGGGCCTTATCCAGCCGATTTACATCGACGACCTCGCGGACGGCCTCCTAGCCACCGCTCGCTTCGGCACAGTCGGCTCGTCGTACATCCTGTGCGGCAACGAGGTGGTGACGCTCCGCGACTACGTCGCGCGGCTCAGCGCAATGCTCGACAAACCGCAACCATCCACCGTGCCCTATCGGGTGGCGATCTCGGTGGCCGCTGTGAATGAACTGGCGGCGCTGGCGCTCGGCTATGAGCCCACGCTCAACCGCCGCGTGGTTCGGTCGCAGGTGCTGAAGACGACCTTCTCGGGAGACAAGGCCTCACGCGAGCTCGGGTTCGACCCCTGCGTCGACATGGATGAAGGCATGGATCGCATCGCTGCATGGCTGAAAGAGGAGACTCAATGAAATCCCCCTTCTTCGTTCTTCTGACGATGAGCTTGGTTGCCGCTCCGGCTCTCACCGAAGCGCAGGAGACGCCCCCCTTGCCCGAAAAGACCGTGATTCTACCGCGCGGTTACCGACCTTCATCCGCTCCCCTGTCGCCCGCCATTCTGGTCGGCAACACGCTGTACCTCTCCGGAAATACGGGTGGCGATCCCGAGACGGGACGGCTCGTGGACGGTGGACTCGAGCCCGAATTTCATCAGATCATGGCGAACATGCGTGCGGTGCTTGCGGAAGCCGGCATGGACCTGAGCGATGTGGTGAGCGTCGTAGCTTACCTCGCTGATATGGATGACTACCGTCGGTTCAACGAGCTCTACCGCGAGTATTTCAAAACGGAGCCCCTTCCGGTCCGGGCGACCGTAGCGGTACGTGAACTCGCTAGACGCGCCCACCTCGAACTGCAAGCGACGGCCGTCAGAACTCGCTGA
>JBGMRK010000079.1:5212-10733 GCA_048061375.1 Longimicrobiales bacterium
ACTCGCTAGACGCGCCCACCTCGAACTGCAAGCGACGGCCGTCAGAACTCGCTGAACTTCTCTCCTTCGCAACCTTCTGGAACCTTTCTGCGTCTCAACTCGTAAGGCCTGTGAAGAGGCTGGATGAGGGGTTCGGGCGGAGCCTCACTCCTACGCATAACCTGCCTTCCCAGGAGGCAAAATGTCGCCCCGCAAGACGATTCTCAGAGAACTGACCGATCTCCATAGCGAGAAAGAGAAGCGCTATGCGCGGCCGCGGACCATTCGGGGCTTCGATAACCAGCCGGCCAAGTACCAGAGCGCGGTGAACGAGCTTCTGAAAGACCGTCTGATCGACGGAATGAAGGACTCTGAAGGCCAGATGGCCATCGCGATCAACGAGTACCGGATAGCCGACGTACGCAAGGAATTGCGGCCCTGGTTCGCCCGCCCGATGGCCTGGGTCGGCACGGCCGTGGTGATTGGTGGAATGCTCCTGGCCCTCTGACCCGAACGGTTGGTCTCGCCGATCAGTTCGGCGAAGATCCGAATAATTCGAAGCACCGGTCAGTCTGCCTCGCCGCGAACTTCGAATGACAACACCATTCCCGCGTGCAAATGCTCGGCGATGTGGCAGTGCATCACCCACTCGCCCGGATTGGACATCTCCACCAGAATATCCACCGTCGAGCCCATGGGCACCACGGCGGTATCCTTCCACACGAGATTCGGGTTGGGCACACCGTCACGCTCGAGAACGAGGTAGCGCTGTCCGTGCACATGGATGGGATGGTGCATCGGATGGAACGCGTCCGGGTTGTTGAAGATGCGGATCTTGACCACGTCCCCTACGTCGAAAGTCCAGTCGATGTCTCCGTTCTCTGCGCCCGTGGCCCTGTCGCGCAGGATCCACGTGACCTGGGTGCCAGTGGATAGCCAATTCATAAGCGGCATAGCATCGTTCCACTCGATGGGCGGCACGTACAGCGTGTCGATCTCCATGAAGCGCACGATCGAAAGCGGGAGGTTGCGTACTCTCATGGTGGCCTCCAACTCATGATCGGGCTGGCGCGTGAAGTACGGCCTGAAGCGATCGATATCGGCCTGCACGTCGCCGTTTTCACGAAGGGTCTCGAACCCTCGCGAAATCGCGGCCTCCGCGAGTTCCTCCGACACCCACACCGTGCCCAGCGTATCGACCTGCGGGTAGAACTCGCCCCTGAAGTGGTTGATCGCCTGGATGGAGTTAAGGATGTAGGTGTCACCGGAGCGATCGAAACGTACGTCCACGATATAACGCTCGCCCGGAGCGATCGGCACGGAGCCCACCCATTCCTCCCGCTCGAATTTCCCGATGTCCGAAGCGACGATCTTCATGCGCGCCCCCGGGAAGCGAACGTTGAATGTGCGCGTGTTGGCCACGTTGGTGAGGTAGAACCGAACCACCTCTCCGCGGCGCACATCGAGGCGGTAATCCGTGAGGCCGTTCACCAGCATGACGGTGCCGAAACGCCCCGTGAGCGCGTGGGTCGGCGACTCACGTCCCCATGGGATCATGCCCTGGTCGTCGATGAGGATGTCGTCCAGAACCAGCACCTCTTCGCGGTGCGCCGGTCCGAAAAAGCCCGGATCGGGAGACGACACCAACAAGTTGCCGTATAGCCCCAGGTCCTGCTGGACGTCTTCGCGGGAGTGCGGGTGATACCAGAACATGCCGGCGTCGGGGACACGTACTTCGTACGTGAACGTCGCCCCTGTCCCAATCGGATCCTGCGTGACGCCCGGCACGCCGTCGAACCGGTTGTCGACGCGGACACCGTGCCAGTGAACCGACGATGGCAGCTCGATCTCGTTGGTGACCCGCACTATGACTGTGGCGCCTTGGTCGGCACGGATCAGGGGTCCGGGATACTGGCCGTTGTACCCATACATGGCGTAGTCCCGGCCGAGAATCTCCCGGCGCACCAACGAAATGGTCACGTCCAGCGTGTCGCCGTCGGCCATCTCCACCACCGAGCTCGGCCGCGCTTCGGGAAGGGACGACAGGTCCACTCCGACACCCGGAAGAAACGCCGACACGGGGGGAACGGCTCCCCCAAGGCCCGGCAAAACGGGCATTTCCGGGGCCATCGGAGGCATTCGCCAGCCGCCGGGGAGCACCGCTCGCTGCGTCATGTCCCCCTGGGCGGCCGCTGCCCCGGGCACGGCGAGCATGAGGGCAGCCCAGATCCCGATGACGGGCACGCGCCGTCGCCGCGCTGGATCAGTAACCGTAGACCGCACAGTTCTCCTGTGCGAACGGGCCGTGGCCCGCCATGGTGTGCATCATGCCGCTCCTGGACATGCCTCGCAGCACGATGGGTCCCGACCACACCGCTGCCTCGGGGTCGTAGGCATCCTCGAGCGTGATCACGACGAGGAATTTGTTGAAGTCGACCTCGACATCCATCGCATGTCGATCATCGAACGCTCCCGCAAGCTCTATTCGGTCGAGCTCGGGGGTCGTGACCCACACCACGTAGGTGCCCACCGCGGGTGCGGCGAGCCGATCGACGGTCAATGCGATCCGGTACCGGTAGCTCCCCTCGGGTGACAGCGCGAGACCGAACGGAGAGGGAGCGAACGTGAGCTCGCCGCGTCCAGCGGCGCGGCCCGAGCCGGGGACCCGCCTGGTGGAAACGAGAGGAAACGCGTAATACCCGGGTGACCCAGCCACCGAGCACGCCACCGGAGTCTCGGTGGCATGCACAGGCGTACCGGGTCCCGCGAGAGCGAGGACCGCGGCAAGCAGGGCGGTCACGGAGGCAGCCGCCATCGAGGTCACTGGTCCTGGCTGATCGGCCGCCGCGGTGGATCGTCCCACTTCTGGGCGCTCGAGATATCCGGCATGCCCCACTCCTCGCCGTTCCACCCGTCGAACCCCTCCATGCGGAAGGTCCAGAGGCCGGTGGTCATGTCGCTGATGACGATGAGCCCGTCCGCGTTGCGAACGTCGATCCCGAACGCACCGTCGAACATGGGGCTGCCTCGCTCGCTGGGCGCACCGGGATAGGTGTCGTAGTAGCCGACGGTCACCGGGTTCTTCGGGTCCATGAGGCTGAAGATCTGGAGCCCGTCCAGGTAGCCCGACACGAACACGTAGGGCCACCGCACCTCGTGGTTGTGGGTGAGGTTCTTCCAGTCGGCCGTCCAGCCGGAGATCGGCGTGCGGATGTTGAGCTGGCCTCCATCCAGCGCGGGCTGGAGGTCGAAGATTCGGAGCGGAGCGTACTGATACTCGGTCTCGGCGATCACGTAGCGGCCATCGGGGCTCGGCGTGAACGTGTGGCCACGAGTGACCCCGCTGATTCCGGTGAGCGTGACCAGCAATTCGGGCGCCTGCAGATCGGTGATGTTGTACACGAAGTACCCGCCGGTGCCGCCGCCGTAGAACCGGTCCTGGCCGGTGTCGGGATGGTAGCCGGCGTAGAAGTCGTGGTAGCCCCGGCTGTTGGGCCCGTTGTTGAACGCGTCCGGTACCGGAATTCGTGCCACCAGCGCATCGGTGGCGTCGCCGTCGACGACCCGCCCGAGGTCGTACACGTGCGCGTAGGGGCCGCTCACAGTGGTAAGCAGTAAGACACGCCCATCCGAGTGCTTGTAGATGAAGATGTTGTGGAAACCGCCCGGGTGGTCGGGCTCCTTGAGGCGGGCGACCTCACGGACGGAGGCGGCGTCGGGAAGACCGGTCACATCCAGCACCACCGCACCCATGTCGGGGTCGGGACCGCCCTGTCCGAACTGAAGCGACTGCACAACGTAGTAACGCCCGCCGAGCTTGAAGTGCTTCACGTCCATACCGCCCAACCCCAGGTGCAGATCCTGGTTCTCGATCCGCCAGCGATAGAGCACTTCAGGATTCTCTGGATCGGCAATGCTGATGATGTCGAGTCCCTTGGGCCCGTCTCCTCCGTACGAGTTCCTGGCCACGTACACGAAGGGCCGGCTCAACTCCTGCTCGATGTCCAGGTCCGCAATGCTCTGGCCCGGTCCCAACGGCCGGTGTCCGAGCACTTCGATGTTGTCGCTGCCGGGATCGAGCGGTGACCAAGGCACCTGAGCTTCAGCGAGCGAGGCGACGCCGGCCAGCAAGGCCACGGTGACCACGCCTGGAAGGATGGATGAACGACTGATGGACATTTAGCACCCCTGATCGTGCATGTGACCGTCAAGTATCGACCGGTGAGACAAACCCCCTTCCCACCCTGACCGAACGTACGTGGACCCCCGCCTCGGTGTCTATTGTGGATACATCCCGTCGGGCTTATGACTTCTTCCCCTGCCCCGGAGCGACGTGGCCGCGGGCACCCGCCAGGGGAGCATTCCATGACCCTATCCGGGAGACACCAGTGAGGTATCGTTCCAGTTCGAATCGCGTGAAACGTGCCGCTCGCAGTGGGGTCGTGACCCTGCTGGCAGTCCTCCTCTTGGTGCCGACGAAGGGCGCTGCGCAGGACGCCCAGTGGGATGCCCGAGCCGTGTTGGCCGCCAAGGAGTTCGTGTCTCCGCCGGCCACCATCGCGGAAGCGGCCCTCGCACCGCGCTACCTGAACGTGACACTGTCCGCTGTGAGCCCGGATAAGAGATGGTTCATCAACGAGATCGGCGACGGGCCGGTCACCATGGACCGGTTCTCAGGCCCGTTCCACGAGATGGGTGGGGTGTTCATCGACTACCGCGCCAACCGCACCCGGAGCTTGTCGGTCCGAAACAACGCCTCCCTCGAGGTCATCTCGGCGGCGGACGGGGCCCGAGTTCAGATCGAGACTCCACGAAACTCACGCATCTCGAACGCACTCTGGTCACCCGACGGAACGCGCCTCGCCTTCTACGTGCACACAGACGACGCCACTAACATCTACGTGGCCGACCCGGAGAACGGGCGGTCCCGCCGGATTACGCGCCGGCCCGTGTTGGCCACCATGGTCACCACGTTGGAGTGGACTGCCGACGGCCAGAAGATCGCGACGGTGCTCGTTCCGGAAGATCGGATCCCCATGCCTCTGCCGCCCAAGGTGCCGACCGGGCCGCAGGTCAAGATGACGGAAGAGGGCAAGAACCTTCTCCGTACGTACGCCAGCCTGATGGAGACCCCATATGACGAGGCGCTGCTGGAGTGGCACATCAGGGGCCAGTTGGCGCTCATCGACGTCGACAACCGACGCGTGGAGGAGATCGGCGAGCCGGCGATGATCCACAGCTTCGACTTTTCCCCCACGGGTGAGTACGCGCGCGTCACACGTATAGTGAAGCCATTCAGCTACATCGTGCCTGTGAACAACTTCGGGCGTGTCGAGGAGATCTGGGACCGGGCCGGAACCACCCTGGCTCAGGTGGACGAGACCGAGATGAACCTGGGCATTCGCGACCCCAACCAGCCGCAGCCCGGACCGGGGCGGTTCGGACAGGATGATACGCGGCAAGGGCGGCGCCAACTCGCCTGGCGGCCGGACGGACAGGGGCTGACCTACCTGGAGCAGGAGCCGGCACCCGATGGGGAGGA
>JBGMRK010000080.1:0-10677 GCA_048061375.1 Longimicrobiales bacterium
CCCGCCAGATCGGACCCCCCGATGTGCGGCATAATGATCTCGAAGGGGAGACCCCGCCGCACCCATAGATCCAGGTGGTTGAGTGACGAGGCCCGGACGGCCACGCTCACCTCGCCCGGCCCCGGATCGGGCGCCTCCATTTCGTCGATCCGCAGTACTTCGGGACCCCCATGCTCAGAAAAAATCGCCGCGCGCATCTGTCCTCCACTTGATCGGCCTCACCTCGGTGATACGGCAACCAAGTGTATCGGGTGCGGCCCGCCCGCAGCAACCGCCGGCACCTCTGTCAAAGGCCCCCTCGGTCCGCTACCGTTGTGCGATGAATCATGATGCTCAGCAAGAGGCCCCGGACGGCAGCCTCGGTGGATATGTCGAGGTGCATGACCGCCCGCCGGCCTTCGAGGGTTCGGACGGGCAACCGTACACCGTATCCATCGAGGTCGAGAAAGCCGCCGACCCGAGGTATCCCTTTATCGGGTATCTCGTATTCCCCCGGTGGGCCGACACGGGTCTCGGGGTCGTCGGGCACGTCGAAACGCCGATCCTGTTCAGGGGCGCGACCCGCACCGATGTAAGCGAGCAGGCCGGCACGTTGGCACTGGAGGAGGTCAAGCGGCTCCTCGACGAGGCCATCGAGCACGAGGACAGACGCGAATAGATGCTACGTAACGGGCTCATCTTCCTGAGTGACTCCCGCGCGGCCAAGAAGCTAGTGACGGGAACCCCGCTGCGAGCGATGAGCAGGCGGTTCGTCCCCGGCGAAACCGTGGAGGAACTGGCCGGAGCGATGGTCGACGCGAATGAAAAGGGCCTCACGGTCACCGCGAACTATCTCGGCGAGTCCGAGAAGAGCGAGCGCACGGCTCGGGCGGCCGCGGACACGTATCTGGAGGTGCTCGACCGAGTCGTCGCGAATGGAATCCAGGGCAACGTATCGCTCAAGTTCACGCAGCTCGGACAGGCCATCAGCGCCGAGTTCCTGGCAGACAACCTTGGCCGTCTGCTCGACCGGGCGCGCACGCACGAGTTGTTCATCAGGTTCGACATGGAGTCATCCGAGTACACGCAACGCACGCTCGATGCGTTCGAGCAGCTCTGGAGTGAGGGATGGCGAGACATCGGCATCGTGCTCCAGAGCTACCTCATGCGGTCGGAGGGTGATGTGGCCCGGATGAACGAACTCGGTGCGCGGGTGCGCTTGTGCAAGGGCGCCTACGCCGAGCCCGCGAGCGTCGCCTTCCAAGAGCGCGAGGAGGTCGACACCGCGTACGTGCGCCTGATGGAGATGCTCCTGGAGGACGGCAACTATCCGGCGATCGCCACGCACGACGAGCGTATGATCGACGCAACCGTACGCTTCGCCGAGAGGGAATCGATCTCGAGCGAGCGCTTCGAGTTCCAGATGCTTTACGGTGTCCGGCGCGATCTCCAGGCACGGTTGGTGGCCCAGGGTTACAACGTGCGCGTCTATATCCCGTTCGGGGAGTCCTGGTATCCGTACCTGATGCGGCGTCTCGCCGAGAGGCCCGCCAACATGTTGTTCATGACCGGCAGTGTGATCAAGGAGTCACCCCTCGGAAGACTGTGGCCCGGAAACGGACACGCGCGGAACGACCCCTGATGGGTGCTCCCGGCACGCTGCGCGTCACCGAGATCTTCCACTCGATCCAGGGAGAATCCACATGGGCCGGGCTGCCGTGCACGTTCGTCCGCCTGACCGGGTGTCCCCTCCGCTGCGTATGGTGCGACACCGAGTACGCCTTCCACGGAGGCGAGACGCTCGCTCTCGACGCCATCATGGAGACGGTACGAGGCATCGGCACGCCACTGGTTGAGATTACCGGCGGCGAGCCACTCGCGCAGCAGGGCGCGTTCGACCTGGCGGAGCAGCTCCTCGAAGCAGGATTCACCGTCCTGGTCGAGACCTCGGGCGCCTTGGACGTGGCCCCATTGGATCCCCGCGCGCACAAGATCATGGACCTCAAGTGCCCGGGCTCGGGAGAGGTCGAGAGAAACCTGTGGTCCAACCTCGATCACCTCACGGCAGGGGACGAGGTCAAGTTCGTGGTTGCAGACCGCGAGGATTACGAATGGGCTCGTGGCGTGATCCGCGACCGCGGCCTCGACGAGGCGGTCGTGGACGGCCGCCTTCGTGCACTGCTCATCTCCCCGACTTGGGAGGCAATCGACTTCCAGGAGCTCGCCGGGTGGGTCCTGGAAGACGGTCTTCCCGTGCGCCTGCAACCCCAGTTGCACAAGCTCATCTGGGGACCGGACACTCCAGGGGTTTAGGCGCCCGGATGAGCCAAGACGCCCTGCCGGACCCACGGTTCGCGATGCTCAAGGACATCCTGAGCGCTGGCCCTCACGCTAATGAGCCTCCGGGCGGTGACGGCCCCTCTGTCCAGGCGTCGGTCTCGTTGGTGCTCAGGGAAGCGCCCAGCCTGGAGGTGCTCCTCATCAAGCGCGCCGAGGCGGCCGGCGACCCATGGTCGGGCCAGATGGCGCTGCCCGGCGGTAGGCGGGATGCCGACGACCCTACGTTGCTGGCCACCGCGATCCGCGAGACGGTCGAAGAGACCAGCGTGGTTCTAACCGGATCGGACCACTACCTGGGCGCGCTGAACCACGTGGCCCCCTGGACCTCTCGCATCCCTCGCATGACGATTTACCCGTTCGTGTTCGGCGTGTCAGGCCCAACTCGGGCGGTGCCGGATGGCCGTGAGGTCGAGTCGGTGCACTGGGCATCCATCGACGCACTCAGGGACCCGGCAAATTCGGAGTTCGTCGAGTGGACCACGCCATCCGGCCCGAGAACCTATCCCGGTTTTCGGGTGGATGGGCACGTGGTGTGGGGACTGACCTACCGAATCCTGATGGATTTTCTGGAGCGGTGGACTACGGCCTCTCCACCCACTCAGCAATAAAGATGTTCGTCTCTCCGTCGAACTCCTGGGCGCGGTTTGACCCCCACACCAGGTAGCGCCCATCGGGACTGAACACCGGAAATCCGTCGAACCCCTTAGAGGTGGTGACCCGCTCCAGGCCTGTGCCGTCGAGGCCGATCATGTACAGCTCGAAGTTCCGTCCCGTGGGGTCGTCCATATTCGAGCTGAAGATCACTTTCTCGCCCGAGGGGTGCCAAGACGGCGCGAAGCTCGCTGCACCTTTGTCCGTGAGTTGAATCGGATTCGAGCCATCCGCGTCCATCACGAAGATCTCGAGCGTCCCCGGGCGGATGAGTCCCTCAGCCAGGAGCGCCCTATAGTCGGCCACAGCCTCGGCGGACTCGGGGTGATACGCCCGATATATGATCTTGCTCCCGTCCGGT
The DNA here is from genome assembly GCA_048061375.1 of Longimicrobiales bacterium. Taxonomy (GTDB): domain Bacteria; phylum Gemmatimonadota; class Gemmatimonadetes; order Longimicrobiales; family Gaopeijiaceae; genus JACZXQ01. Next base: position 3,332 of record JBGMRK010000080.1, read on the forward strand.
GAAAAAAAAGCGCCGCCGTCGTAGCCTACCGCCTGCGTGAGCCGCCTTACGTCGCTTCCGTCCGGCTTCATGGTGTAGATATCGAGGTCACCGTCCCGCATGCTGGTGAAGACGATCAGATCCCCCACGGGAGAGAACGTCGCCTCGGCGTCGTATCCGAACGAGTACGTAAGTTGCTGTAGGTCGGATCCGTCCGAGTTGGCCACGAATATGTCGAACGACGGATAGATGGCCCAGACGTAGCCCCTCGAGAAATTCGGAGGACTCGGGCAGGCGGCGTCGAAGTGGTGAGTCGACGAGTAGAGGATCTTGTCGCCGGAGGGGTAATAGTACGAGCATGTGGCCCGCCCCTCACCCGTGCTGACCTGGCGGACATCGCTACCATCGAGATTCATCGTGTAGATCTGGTCACAGTCGGCGCCTCTGGGCGTGGCCTGGAAGATCAGGCGATCCCCGTCGAACGCGAAGTAGGCCTCCGCGTTTTCACCACCGAACGTGAGTTGTCTGATGTTTGTGAGATGCGTTTCGTCGGCCACCGGAGCGGAAATGTCCGCATCGCCGTATGCCACGGCGCCCGCGCCGGCGCCCGCCCCGGGGGGGGTGATGGCTCCATGCGCCGAGGTGAGCCCCATGATAGCCAGCACGGCTGCGCCAGTAGCCAACTTCGTGTATGACAACATCAATGAGCCCTTCCGTTAGGGGACGTCAACTGTCACTGCGCTCCACCTCCACCCCCCGACTCGCGAGCTCGGCCAGGTAGGCGGCCGCCGGCACGCACTCGTCCGGGGTGAGAACGCCTGTGGCTCCGATGCGCCCGTCGGTCTGCATGACGCTCGTGATGGCCAACGAGAAGCCCGTGGTGCGCATCATGGCCGTGAGGCCTGTGTCGGCGTCGTACCGATCCAGAAGCTCATAGCGGATCGTCTTTTCTGCGCCGTCCTTCACTCCGGCGATCTCGACCCTGAGGGCGACCAGGTCGTCTCCCTCCGGGTTTCTCAGTCGGGGCGAGACTACCTCGATGAACACGTCGCGAGGGACCACCGTGCAGTCGCCGACCTGAACCGGATCCAGGCCGATCAGCCCCAGGTCCCGTACCGCTTTCATGATCGCGGCGTGGCCCGGGTACCGCAGGGTCTTGTAAGAGATATGGTCGATCTCGCCCTCGTAGCGGAATGGCAGCGTCGAGATGCCGCCGGCGGTGTAGAAGGCCTCCAGCTCACCGACGGGCTCCGGAAATGTGAGCGTCTCCAGGCCTGTGAGGGGCTCTTTCTTCACCCGAACTCCATCCTCCAGCACCAGGACGTCCGTCGTGTAGTAGTCCAGCACTCCCTGCATGGAGTAGACGATCTGATAGCTGAGCGGGGGTTTGGGATGCTGGGGTAGGCCGCCAACCCATATGCGCGCCGAGGACGCCTCGTCCAGGTCGTCGATGCCCGCCTGCACCAGGATGTTCACCATTCCGGGTGCAAGCCCGGAGTCGGGGACGACGCTCACTCCGGCGGCCCGTGCGTCACCACTCAGCTTTTTCTGGGCCGCTACGATGTCCGTGTTGCCTCCGAGGTCGCAATAGTGCGCCCCGCTCTCAATCGCGAGCTTGGTCATGTCGAGGTTGAAGAAATAGGGCAAAGCGCACATCACCGCGTCCCGCCCCTCCATAACCGACCGAACGCTCGCATGATCCGTCGCGTCCAGAGTGACGAAAGACAGTTTTCCCCCAACGTGACGGGCGAGGCAACTGGGAACGTCCGAGGTGTCCGTATCGGCTACGACCACACTCTCGACGTCGTCGCGTAGCACAAGGTCGAAGGTGGCGGCCTTGCCTTGAGCGCCCCCACCGAGCACGAGCATCTTCATGTATCGATCACCTCTTCCTATCCAAGTAAATCGAGTTGGCCGGCGCCCTCCGCCGGTCCGTTGTCCTGGTCCTGCATGACATCCACGACATCCACGACCCTGGAAGACCCGCTCGGCTCGCGGTGCGCGCGAGTCACCTCGACCACGCGGTCGCCCTCTTCGAGTTCGACCACGCGGATGCCCTGCGTACGGCGTCCCTGCGACGGGATCTCCGCCACCGAGACTCGGCTCACCTGCCCGCCCGCCGCCACGATCATGACCTCGTCAGCTTCGAGCACTTCGAGCGCCGCCACCAAAGAACTCCCAGCCTTTTGAGGTGTGGTCAGAGTCCCTCGGCCCCCACGCTTTTGCAGAGGGAACTCACCCACCTCGGTGCGCCTCCCCATACCTCCGTCGGTCACCGTGAGGACCCATGCCTCCCTGCGGATCAGGAGCATACCCACCACTACATCATCGATCTGCAGATCGATGGCTTTGACGCCCCTGGCCGTGCGGCCCATAACGGTCAGGTCGGTCTCCACAAATCGAATAGCCCGCCCCTCCCGAGTGATCAGCATGACCTCGCTGCCACCGTCGGAGAATGCCACATCGAGAATGCGGTCTCCTTCCTTGAGGCCCGACGCGATGATACCGCCCGCTCGCGGGTGACCGAAGTCAGCGAGCTTGGAGCGCTTCATCACGCCCCTCTCCGAGAGAAACACCAGGAGCCGGTCGGCAGAAAGATCGTCCACCGGAAGCATGGCGATTACAGGGTCTTTGCGGTCGGCTTCCGTGAGGCTGTAGACCGACCGGCCCCTGGAGGCGCGTGACCCTTCGGGCACATCGAGAACCGGGAGGAAGAAGACGTGTCCGCCTTCGGTGAACGTCAAGATCCATCCCTGGGTTTTCCCGACGAATACGCTCTCGAGGTAGTCGTCTTCGTACTTGTCCATGCCGGCGAGCGCCCTCCCTCGGGAGACGCGCCGCTGGTAGAGATGCATGGGTACACGTTTCACGAACCCATTATGACTCACCGTGATCACCACATCTTCGGCGGCGATCTGAGCCTTTACCTCGATCTCGGCCTGATCCTCACCATCGAGAATCACCGTGCGGCGAGCATCGCCATACTTCTCGACGATCTCATCCAACTCCTCGAGCATTACCTCGAGCTGCGCCGCCTCGCTCTTCAGGATCGCCTTCAGGTTTCTGATGCTGGCCTCGAGCGCCTTCAGCCGGTCCTTCAACTGACCGTGCTCCAGGCTCGTGAGCCTGGCCAGGCGCATGTTCAGGATGGCGTCGGCCTGGACCTCGCTCAGGCCGAGGCGGTCCTGGAGGCTCTGTGACGCCCCCGCTCGATCGGCCGAGCTCCGGATTATCGCTACGACCTCCTCGACCGCGTCGAGCGCGGCCAGGAGTCCCTCGGTCACATGCCTTTCGCTCTGCGCTTTCTCCAGTTCATAGCGACTGCGTCTCTGGATGATCTCCAGGCGATGATCGCGGTAGCGCTCGAGTAGCGTCAGCAGGTCGAACTCGCGGGGCTCTCCTTGGTCGAGCGCCAGGACGATGCCGCCGAACGTGGTCTCCAAGCTTGTCTTCTTGAAGAGGCGAGTCAGAACCTTGGCGGTCTTCACACCCCGCTTGAGCTCGACCACGAGGCGGAGACCATCGCGATCGGATTCGTCCCTTAGGTCGGTGATCTCGTCGAGCTTCCCCCTCCGAGAGAGGTCGGCGATCTGCTCGATGATGCGCGTCTTGGAGACGGCGTAGGGAAGCTCGGTGACGACCAACTGCTTCTTCCCACCCCGGAGGGCCTCCTGCACGATGCGGGCACGGACTCGCATGCGGCCCCGCCCAGTCTCGTACATCGAACGGATTCCCTCGGTGCCCACCACGAAGCCTCCTGTGGGAAAATCCGGCCCAGAGATGTGCTTCATGAGCGACTCGACCGTCGGCTCCGGCTCCTCGACGAGCTCATGCAAGGCCGCGGCGACCTCGCGCAGATTGTGGGGGGGCACATTGGTGCTCATGCCGACGGCGATCCCCGAACTCCCGTTCACCAGAAGATTGGGCAACCGGGCCGGGAGAACAGTGGGTTCCTGGAGCCGATCGTCGAAGTTGGGCGCGAAGTCGACGGTCTCCCGGTCGATGTCCGCAAGCAGTTCCTCGGCCACGGGGGCCAGCCGCGCTTCGGTGTACCGATACGCCGCGGCTGAGTCACCATCGATCGAGCCGAAGTTGCCCTGCCCATCGATGAGGGGATACCGCAGCGAGAAGTCCTGCACCATGCGAACCATCGCGTCGTACACGGCGCTGTCACCATGCGGGTGGTACTTCCCGAGTACATCGCCCACCACGGCCGCGCTCTTCTTGTGTGGACGATCCGGATTCAAGCCCAACTCGTGCATGGCGAAGAGAATACGCCGGTGCACCGGCTTGAGTCCGTCTCGGACGTCGGGAAGTGCGCGCTGCACGATCACGCTCATCGAGTAATCGAGGAACGACTCCCGCATCTCTTCCTCGATGAGCCGAGGAACGATTCGCTCCCGGGATTGGGCCGTCATACCGTCTCCTCACATCGGTCATTTACAGCATTCACAGGTCGGCGGACGCCGTGACGCGGGTACTCTCTAACGAAGCGTTGCGCTTCGCAAGGCACCACACCAAAAGGGCCACGGATCACGCAGATCCATGGCCCGATGACCGTCGGTGCACGAACGGCGACCTACGAGGACGCTTTTCCCGACTCCTCCGCCAGCACTCGCAGGATGCGGGCCTTGAGCTCGGGTGAAGCAGTACCGCGTTCTTCGGCGGCCTGTAGCGCATCCAGAAAATGACGCTCGAATTGGAAGCGGGGATAGCACGCTTTGCAGATCTCGAGGTGGCGCTCCACTTCGTCGTGGGAGCTCGGGGCCAACTCACCGTCCAGATACTCGAACAGGCGCGTCTTGGCCTCATCGCACAAGATCATGGCGCCGTCGTCGCCGGCATGGACCTTCCCCCCACCGATGGAGCCCAACAGCTTCCGTAGGCTTTCGAGCAGCTTCACCTATTGATCTCCCGACATACCGGAAATGTACCCCATCTCGACCGCATACCCATGTAATCTCTTCTGTAACTGTCTGCGCCCCCGGAAGAGCCGGCTCTTCACCGTGCCGACGGGGATCTCCATGACCTCGGCGATCTCGTTGTAGGAAAGATCCTCCAGGTCCGATAGCACCACCGCGATCCTGTATTCGTGAGGCAACTCGTCAATGGCTGCCAGGATCTCCTCGTCGACGATCGACTTGAAGAAATCCCCCTCAGGATCCGAGTCCTTGGAGGCGGCGAAGACCGGCGCCTCGCGGCTGAGAGACACGGCATCCTCCTGCGCCGTCTCCTGAACGATCTCGTCGTGCCTCTGCTGCCGCTCCCGCTGCCTGAGGAAGACGTTCCTGCAGATCGTAAATAACCAACTCTTGCAACGGGTTCCCGGCGTGTACTGATCCCACGCTCGGTAAGCTCGGAAGAAGGTGTCCTGAACGAGGTCCTCAGCGCCGTCCTGCGTCCCGGTCAACCGAAGGGCGAATCGATACACGGCATCCATGTGGGGGATGGCTTCATCGAGGAAGCTGACCCGAGGGGCGCTATCACCGCCGGTACCGGCGGTGGCGTCTTGGTTTTGGCTGGTCACGTGGTCTTAGTTTCGGAGTTCGACGGTCGCCTGGAGCTTCAGTCAGGGAACACGAACGTACGCGCAACGGCGTCGGATGGAGGGGCTCCGCTCACCAATTCGATCAGCGCTTCCATCTCACGGCCGATTTCATCGAGCCGAGAAAGCACGGAGTAGGCGTGGGCGAAGTCGAAGTAGGCGGCTACCGCTCCTTCGTCGGCTGGGTGGGTCGAGGCGACCGTCACCTCCATCTCCACCCTGAGGCGTTCTACGATAGCCATTACGGCCTTCTGCAGCCCCCGCTGTTCACGCAGCGTGCCGATCGAGAGGTCCCCCTGGAGCCTTGGGAGCACATTGGCCACCCACTCCCGCTCCTCCGGCGGCGCGGCGACCGCCGCTTCTTCCGGTGAATACTCATCGAGGACAGCCCGGGCTCCGTGCCTCAGGGCGCTCAGTTCCTCGAAGTTGCATCGGAAGATCACCGTTCTGCTCCTACCTGACGCTCGCGGGCCGGGCAACCTACCCCACCCCCTATCTCTACTTATTCCCCCGACGGTTTGTTTCTGCAAGATAATTCGACCCGGAGGCATCCTCCCTGCGTGGACCCAACCGGCACACCCCCCCTCTGCGTTCCAAAATGCCGACCCCAAGAACCGGGATCAGGCCTGGGCAGAGCCTCCCACGGGACCGACCACGGTGAGCGGAATGGCCACGTGATGCTCGCCATCGACCCGTACATCGAACGTGTACACGCCCGGCATCTCGAAAACCAATCCATCGAGGTTGATCACATGCGGAACCCGAACCTGGCCCGACGGAGCGTGGGCTCCCGGCCCGAGTTGCATCTCCCCATCGATGTTCAGTATCTCGGCCGCGTCAGGCCCCGACAGGGTGATCTGGAGGCGATGGCTCCCGGCATCCCGCACGCTGGCGGTGAAGCGGAGGATGAGCGAAACACGACCGTGCGTCGCGGGCAATTGGTGCGCATGCACCCTATCGAATATGCCGAGTATGTTGAGCTTTCCGGCGGCGTCCACCGTAGCGGCGTCCGCGAGAAGGGCAAGATCGATTTCCACGTAGTTCTCCTTGGTGGGCTGACTTGATGGACTAGGTCAAGAACCGGTCGCCGATGACGAGTCCAGCCCACAGATCGAGCGCCGCGTGCACCGCGATCGGTGGCCAGATACTGCCCGAGACGAGGAATACACCCGCTAAGATCGCCCCGAGGAATCCTGTGCGCACGATGCCGAACCAACCTTGGTAGGTGTGGAGCATGCCGAACGCGGCCGAACTCACGACAACGGCCATGGGCACCGATCCGGTAACCAGAGCGAGCGAGGTGATCGCATAGCCTCGATAGGCGATCTCCTCGCCGAAGCCCGCGATCAGGGACAGAAGAGCGAAGACTGCCTTCTCCATCCGAGACCTGGGGAGGAGGTGCTTGAGGAAGTGAGTCTCTTCGATTCCGAATCTGTGACGTATCCGGACGCCCAGGGGTGCCGAAGCCAGGGCTATGGCTGGGATGGCGACGGCCCAAACCAGGACGGATCGCCACGGCACGGGCCCGAAGCCCAACGCCCACCCCCCGCCCCTCGCCAGTCCGGCCGCGAGCGACACTCCTCCTACGATAGCGATCACCGCGGCCGACGAGAGATACACCGGGATGCGCGGCACCTCCCCTTCCGGAAGCCGGCGAAACTGAGCCGCCGCAAGGAAAGGAAGGAGCTGGACCAGCCCCGCTAGTACGAAAGCGTCGAAAACACCCAGGGGAGTCCAGGCCCACAAAGCGGCGACGACCAGCGGGTAGCCGACCAATCCCACCGTCGCGATCAGCGGAGTCCCAGCTCGTGGCCGACGTCCA
>JBGMRK010000081.1:0-10585 GCA_048061375.1 Longimicrobiales bacterium
CGAAAGCTCGAAGTCGCCCGACGATGCAGCTTCATTGAAAGCCGCCGTGACCGCCACATCGACCGGCGCACCGGCCGACGTAGCCAAGAATGCCCATCGCCCGTAGAGCTCGGTCTCGTTGAACTCCTCGCCGTCGACGAGGGAGTTGCTCGCGTAGTTCCATCCAAGAAGCACACGGCCGGGAAGAGACACGCCGAGCAGGAACGTGGGCGAGTTGAAGATCTTCTTCTCGTCGCCGGCGTCGATTTTCCAAAACCGGTGCAAGAAGTTGAAGTACACCGTGCCTTCTTTTCCCGTCCAGCCACCCGAGAGGTTCGGTGTCCGGTCGAGGACAGACTGTCCTGCAAGCGGTCCGACAGTAAGCAGGGCCGCAAACAGAGTCACCAGCACAAGACGTGCTCTCTCACGAAGATTTATCACAGGATCCCCCTCCTGTAGGCGAGAAACGCGCTCGATTCCTAGCGCTCCAACTCGTCGAAGGCCTCCCTCAGTCGCCCGAGTGCATCCGCGAGTTCCTCGGACGGCGGACCGAATCCCAGCCGCAGGTACCCGTCCATCCCGAAGTGGTCTCCGGGCACCACGAGCAGATCGCTCCGAGTGCGGAGGCGCTCTGCGAAGTCGGACGAGTTCACGTCTGCGCTGTAGCGAACGTAGCAGATGGCTCCCGCGTCGGGTTTACGAAAGGTGAAGCGTCCCGGCTGCTCGGTCAGCCATGAGGTCAGCGTTGCGAGGTTAGCCTGGATGATGGAACGAGTGCGTGCCAGGATCTTGGAGCGTGTTTCCGGCTCGAGGGCCAGGACCGCGAGTCCGTCCGATAAGCTCGCAGGCGCGATGGTCGTGTAGTCCGTGCGGCCCCAAAGATCCTCGATCAGATCGGAGGGTCCGAGCACCCATCCCAGCCGGAGGCCAGGAAGGCCGTATGCCTTCGATAGCGAGTTCGTGACGAGCACGCGGTCATATTTTCCCCAGAAGCTGGCGGTCTCCATGCCGTCGACCTCGGCGCCCTGGTAGACCTCGTCGCTGAGTATCCACGCTCCGTACTCGTCCGCGGCTTCGACGATGCGCTGCATGGACTCGGCACTGAGCACGGATCCGGTGGGGTTGTTGGGGTTCGTAACCAGGATGAAGCGGGCCCCGTCGTCCAAAGCTGCCCTCAGCTCGTCGAGATCGGGTTGCCACCCATCCTCCTCCAGCAGATGGAAGGGCAGCACCCGCGCTCCGAAACACGCCAGCAGTCCGGGGACCTGCATGTAGTTGGGGAGCATGACCGCGGCTGCTTCGCCCGGCTCCATGAGGTGCCAGAAGGCGGTGAAGTTGGCCTCGGCTCCACCCACGGTGACCAGGACGTTGTCCTCTTGGGCGCCAGCATAGAGCGCGGAAACGCGATCGCGGAGCCCGTCACTTCCGTTCGATTGGCCATAGCCGAGGCGCACATCGCCGAGAGCGTCACCGTCGACACCGGCCAACGCCAGGAGATCCCTCACCGAGAGCGGATGCACCCCACTTTCTGAGAGGTTGAAGCGCACGCGGTGCTCGTATGTCGACTGCCACCGCTCCATGACGAACGGATTGAACTTCACGATCTTTCCTCGGTCAGGTGTCAGCCTCTACGTACGTGGCCCCTTGAGCGGAGCCCCGGTCGGTGCGAGCGTCCTGAGGTTAAGCATCGTACCTGCGATGTAACCACCGTGGCAACGACGGAGGTGGCCCCGGTATAATGGGTCACCCTGAGACCTCGTCCAGCAGAGGTGACATGAACGTTGACCGACTGCCCGACAGCCTGTCCACCACCGGCTCCGGCGCAGATACCATCGTGTTGGTCGTATTGGACGGCCTCGGAGGTCTTCCACACCCGGACACCGGACGCACGGAGTTGGAGAGCGCCTCTACGCCCAATCTCGATGCGCTCGCCGCCGGCGGTTCCCTGGGCATGTTGGATCCCGTGGGGCCGGGCATTACTCCGGGTAGTGGCCCGGGCCACCTGTCGCTGTTCGGTTACGACCCGGTCGGGTCGCTGGTCGGCCGCGGGGTGCTGAGCGCATTAGGCGTGGGCTTCGAGTTGGAGCACGGAGATGTCGCGGCGCGCATCAACCTGGCGACCGTCGGCCCGGACGGGGTTGTGTCGGACCGTCGCGCTGGACGGCCTTCGGACGCCGAGGGCCGTCGCATCGTAGAGGCCGTTCAGAGTTCGTTGCGTCCTCCGGATGGAGTGGAAGTCACCGTGCTCCACGAGAAGGAACACCGGGCGGTATTGATTCTGAGGGGTGCCGGTCTCGGCGGGGACCTGTCGGATGGGGATCCGCAGCACACCGGTCTTGCTCCGCTCCCGGTCGCAGCGCTCCACACCGATTCGGCCGCCACTGCCGACATCGTCCGGAACCTCCTCGCCCAGGTCACGGACATCCTCGCCGGCGAACCCGCCGCCAACCAGTTTCTGGCGCGTGGGTTCGCGCAGTACACGTCCTACCCGTCGTTCGAAGAACGCTATGGCCTGAAAGCCATCGCCGTGGCGAAGTATCCGATGTACCGGGGCGTGGCGCGTCTCGTGGGCATGTCGGTGGAGGGCGTCCCCGGAGACGCGGCCGAGACGGTCAGCATGCTCGGTGCCGCGTACGGTCGCTACGATTTCTACTTCCTGCACTTCAAGGATACGGATACCCGCGGTCACGACTGCGACTTCGACGGCAAGGTCGCCGCCATCGAGGAGGTCGACGAACTGTTCCCAGGCATCACCTGTCTCGAACCGGACGTGCTCATCGTCACCGGGGATCACTCCACGCCCGCTATCTTTGGCGAGCACACGTGGCACTCCGTCCCCGTGCTCCTCCACTCGCGCTGGGCCAGGCCCACCGGTGACGTCTTCGGAGAATCTTCGTGCAGAGGTGGTGATCTGGGCACGTTTCACGGCACCGATTTGATGGCTCTGGCCCTCGCCCACGCTCGCCGGCTGGAGAAGCACGGAGCCTGATGTCTGATCTCCACGACTCCCTGGCTCGAGCTCTCGAGCTTGGGGACCTCCAGGACTGGACCGCCATGGCCGAGCACCTTCGGGAGATGCTCGACGCCCACCCGCAGGAGCCGGCCGTGCTGTGCTGGCTCGGGGTGGCGGAGCAGGAGCTCGGACTCGACGGCGTCGCCTACGAGCGGTACCAGCAGTGCGTAGCGGCGGGCCCCCAGGACGCGTACGTGCTGGCGACCGCGGGAGCGGGCCTCGCGCGTTTCGACGATCCAGATGCTGAATCCACCCTGCGGGCTGCCGCGATCATGGCACCCGACCTGGCCTTCGCGCGCTGCATGTACGGCGCGTACCTCGCGCGCGAAGGGCTCAGCGCCGAGGCGCTCGTCGAGCTGGACGAGGCGGTAGCGCTGGCGCCTGACGACCCGGATGTGCATCTCGAGCGAGGCGTGGCGCTTGCGTTGGCAGACAGGATGGGCGAGGCGATCGAGTCGTTCTGGTCGGCCTGGGAGGCCGATCCGGGTGACGGCTGGCCCAGACTCCTCGGCGGTTTGGTCGAACTCGAAGCCGACCGTCCGGAAGACGCCCTCGCGCATCTCGTGACTGCGTGCGACATGAGGCCGGAGGACACGGAAGCGCTCCTATTGGCAGCGCTGTGTTCCTCTATCGTGGGCGACGAGAATCGCGCGTACGAGATGGTGGAGAGGGCGCGCATGGCGGCTGCGGACGGGGATCCCGCGCTCGTGGACGAGGCCGCCGACCGGATCGACGCGGGCCCCGACTCCGCTCACGCGCATCTCATGGATACGATTCTCCCGGGGGCGCTGCGTGAGCGTCTCATGATTCGGCCCTAGAAATGAGGTATTGAACGCGATGGCGGTGCTTTCCATACCGGTTGAGCGGCACGAACTGGACAACGGTCTCCGGGTCAGTCTGTCGGTAGACAAGACGACTCCGGTCGTCGCGGTGAACCTTTGGTATAGCGTGGGCTCGAGGAATGAGCGCGAGGGACGCACGGGCTTCGCCCACCTTTTCGAACACATGATGTTCCAGGGCTCCCAACACGTGGCTAAGAATAGGCACTTCGAGCTCGTCGAACGGGCCGGAGGGTCGCTCAACGCGTCGACCTGGTTCGACCGCACGAACTACTTCGAGACCGTGCCGTCCCATCATCTCGAGTTGGCGTTGTGGCTCGAGTCCGACCGCATGGGCTGGATGCTACCGGCCATGACCCAGGAGAAGCTCGACAACCAGCGCGACGTGGTCATGAACGAGAGGCGGCAGCGCTACGACAACCAGCCCTACGGCGACTGGGACGAGTACCTGCAGGCGATGGTATTTCCCGACACGCATCCGTACCACCACACCGTGATCGGCTCGATGGAGGACATCGCAGCGGCCACGCTCGAGGACGTCGGCGAGTTTTTCGAGACCTTTTACATCCCCAACAATGCGGTGCTCACGGTCTGCGGGGATTTCGACCCGGCTCGCGCCCTTGCACTCGTCGAGCGGTATTTCGGTGAGATTCCGCGTGGCGAAGATCCGCCACCGCTGCCTGGCGATCCTGGGTTGGCGCCCTCGATCGGGCGGACGGTGCGCGAAGTCGTGGAGGCGGAGGTGCCCCTGCCCAGGGTGTATATGGCCGCCAGGGTGCCTCCGTACACCGACGAGGGCTTTTACGCTGCCGAGGTCGCCGCTTCAGTGCTCGGCACGGGTAGGGCGTCGCGCCTGTACGGAGCGCTCGTTCGTGATCGCAGGATCGCCAAGGACGTGGTCACGTACGCGTTCCCGCTCACGACAGGGTCGTCGATGATAATGTTGTGGGCCACCGGACTTCCCTCGGTGACGCCTGAAGAGCTGGAGACGGCCCTCGATGAGGAGCTCCAGGGCCTCGTGACCGTGTCGGAGGACGAAGTCGCCCGCGCGGTAGCGTTGACGGAGACCCAGTTGGTAGCGGGTGTGGAGCGGGTTGGCGACCGGGCCGATATGCTGTCGATGTTCGATCGGTATTTCGATGATCCTGCCCGCCTCAACAGCGAGGTCGACCGTCTACGCGCCGTCAGCCCTGGAGACCTGAAGCTATTCACCGAAGAGTTTTTCGGGAACGACAATCGCGCGGTCCTCACGTACGTGCCGAAGGGGGCAGCATGATGGCGGTGTCCGTCGATCGCTCCAAGGTTCCCGTTCCCGGTCCGATCCGCGGCTTCGATTTTCCACCGGTCGCCGGGTCCCGCATGGCGAATGGGCTCGACCTTCGCATCGTTAGGGCGGCACGGTTTCCGATCGTTACGGCGATGTTGATCCTGGACGCGGGCGAATGGGCGGTCGATCCAACGAAAGCCGGCCTGGCCGTTCTGGCAGGGGATGCTCTCGAAGGCGGGACCGCTCGCCACTCGGCCGCCGAGTTGGCCGAAGCCTTGGAGGGGATCGGTGCGGGCTTGGGCGTCACAACCGGTTGGGATGCCACCACCGTCACTGTCTCATGCCTAGCGGAACGCCTGGGTGAGGCGCTCGCGCTCATGGCCGAGGTTGTGCTCGAGCCTGCCTTCCCGGCCGAGGAGTTCGATCGGGTTCGCGACCAGCGGCTCGCGGCGATCCGTCAGCGCGCGATGAACCCGAGCACGGTGGCCGGCGACCATGCCGCTCGCTTCATTCACGCCGACGGGGTTCCGTTCGCGCGGCCGGTGGCCGGTATGGAGGAGACGATCGGACCTCTCTCGGGCGACGACGCGAGGTCCTGGCTGGGCAAGCGCTACCTCCCTGGTGGCGCGGGCCTGGTGATAGTCGGAGATGTCGATGGCGGGGAGACCGAGACGCTGGTCGAGGGCTGCTTCGGCGGGTGGAGTGGCACTGCCGAGCCCTCCGATCCGGTAGCGGTGACGCCACGGAATAAGCGCCGCCGGGTCGAGATCGTGCATCGGCCCGGGGCAGTTCAATCCGAGATCCGCATGGGCCACGTGGGCGTCTCCAAAGCGACGCCCGATTACTTTTCCTTGCTGGTGTACAACACGATCCTGGGCGGCTCCTTCACCAGCCGGCTCAATCTAAACTTGAGGGAGAAGCACGGGTTCACGTATGGGGTCAGGTCCCGTTTCCGGTTCCGCAAGAACGCCGGGCCGTTCGGAATCTCGACTGCGGTCGAGACCGCCGTCACCGCCGACGCCGTACGGGAGGCCATGTCCGAAGTGGAGACACTTGGGAAAGACGGTCCTTCGGTGGACGAATTCGACGCCGCACGCGACTACATCGTGGGCATCTTTCCGCTTCGCTTGGAGACCACCAGCCAGCTTGCGTCGCGGGTAGGCGAACTCATCATCTACGGACTTCCGGATGATTACCACGCCACCTACCGCGATTGCCTCAGGGCGGTCACACGGGAGGAAACTCTGGCGGCCGGCCGGAAACATGTGCGCCCCGACGACATGTGCATCGTAGTAGTTGGCGACGCCGACGAGATTCGGGCCCCAATAGAGGCGCTCGAGCTCGGGCCCGTGGAGGTCCACGAGGTCGGTTAGGCGTGGCCGGGACCACCCGGTATCGGCAACGCCCCAGCTGGGCGAACGTATCCTATTGGTAGGCGTGGCGTCCGGCTGCGTCTCGACACGGTTCGATTCCCGGACGGGGTGATCCACGGGTTCGTGTTGACCGGCCTCCGGGATGGATGGAGGGCACTCGGGATTCTGTCGTGGATGTGTCCTAATCTGAGTCTCATACGTCTCACTCATGGGACGGGCGGGTGGCGCGAATGGCAGGATTCGGTGCCCATCTGGCGTAATGTTCGCTGGCACGGATCCTGCGGCGCTGAACGACGGAGAAGTCTGTCTCGGTCAGGAGCGATTGTGAGGTAGCATGGGTGCGAAACTTGTGAGAGATGCAGAAAACGGCGACGTGAGCCTGACAGAGGGTGCGCGCGAGAGGCGCCGCAAGATCGGCGCGCTCGGGGACAGCGATGTCGTCCAGGCTTTTCTCGACGGTGACGAGCGTGCTTTCGGGGAGCTCGTTCGCCGTTACGATGGCCGGCTTCTCAACTTCGTGTATCGGACCATCGGGGATCGCGAAAGGGCCCAGGACCTGGTGCAGGAGACCTTCGTCCGCGTCTATCGTCACCTCCACCGGTTCGACCAGGCGAAGAAGTTCTCGACCTGGGTCTACACCATCGCCGGGAACCTGGCGAAGAACGAGCTCCGGAATCGCTCGAGAAACCCTCTTGTGCTCTTCCAAACGATCCGGAAGAACTGGGATGCTGATCACCGGCCACTCGAGTGGGAGGACAGTTCCTACAAGCCCGATGATCTCTACCGCAAGAGACATCTGAGGTCCTTGGTGGAGCACGTCGTCGGCGAACTTCCGGAACACCATCGCATCGTGTTCGTGCTGCGCGAACTCGAGGGTAAGACGTACGATGAAATCGCAAACATCACCGGCTGCAACCTAGGGACGGTGAAGAGCCGGCTGAATCGGGCCCGGAACAACTTCGCGCGCCTGATCGCTCCCATGCTCGACTGATCGCCTCATCGGGCGACGTAGGGAAGAAGGTCCCGGCCTCGAAAGGCCGGGACCTTCTTTGCGTCCCGGAACCAACCGAGATGGTCCTTGGTACCATGCCGAGTCCCCACTCGGAGAGGAACCCACCGCCCGATCGGACGTAGAATACATCCCGGCGGTGGATCGGGTCGGGCGGTCTGGACCAAGAAAAGGAGTTTGTGCCCACGGATGCAGTGCTCGGATTTCCTGACTGGTTTCTCAGACTTCTATGACGCGGCTGACGGTTCCCCAGAGCGGGATGCGGCAGTCGCCCATATGGCCGAGTGCGAGACTTGCGCCCGGTACAACGAGGTCGTGGAGCGGGGTATCGAGTTGCTTCGCAGCATTCCGAGCAAGGAGTTGGGTGAGAGCTTCCGGCCACGACTCGAGCATCGGCTGTTTCACCTCGACGACGACGAGGCCCTCGGCCGTGGCGGAAGTGCATCCGGAACCACGGTTGCCACCGCCGTTGGGATGGCGATGCTCCTGGCCGCTGTCGCGTGGGCTCCATCGATGAAGAAGTCCGTGCCCGAAGTCGAGCTCCAGCCCATCGTGGTGTCGGCACCGCCGGCGCGGGTGGGTGTCTCTTCGGTTTCGACTCCGCTGTTCTTCCAGACCAACCCGTTTGCACCCCGCCGGGATATGAGTGAGGAGATGTGGTCGAGTTCTCTCACGTTGCTATGGGAGTACTCGCCCCTGACGCGGAAATACCAGGATAGTGGCCTCCTTCGACGAACGGGACTTGACTAGCACGGACCAGCAACGCGCCGGCGAACGGATCGGTTGTGGCTGACCCCCTCCGCGTGGTCCTCGACCAGGGCCCACGGGACGGGGTTTTCTTCCTATATGGCGACGATTCCTACCGCAAAGATGAGGCTGCCCGCAGTCTGGTCGACCTTCATGTGGATGAGGGTACCCGGGACTTCAACCTCGACGTGCTGCGGGGCTCGGACGTCGATGTCGAGGCGCTGGCCAGAATTCTGGCCACTCCGCCGATGATGGCACCGCGCAGAGTAGTCCTCATCCGCGATGCCGAGGCATTCGCATCGAGTCCTCGGGCGCGTGACGTCATCCTCAAGCTCGCCGAAAAACCGCCCCCGGATCTTACGTGTGTGTTGGTGGCCCGCATCCCGGATGGCTCGAAGGCGAAGTTCTATCGTGACCTCAAACGCGCGACCCACTCGATGGAATTCCCGGCTATTACGGAGGCCGACGTGCCGGGTTGGCTCATGGATTTCGCACAGGCGAACCACTCGATGGGCATGGACGAGGATGCGGCACGCGCACTCGGTGGAGCGATCGGTGCCGACCTGGGGATTCTGGCTCAGGAAATGGCCAAGCTGGCCGCTTTGGCCGGAGACCGAGGCCGGATCACCATCGCGGACGTGCGGAACGCCGGCACGCATCTGCCGAGGCAGGACCGTTGGGAGTGGTTCGACCTCGTCGGAGGGCGGCGCTTCGGAGAGGCGTTGGACGGTCTCCCTGTTCTCATGCAACAGGAGACGGGGGTCGCGCTCACCATCGGTTTGGCGACGCACGTGATCAGGCTCGGAGTGGTCGTCGAAGGTGGCCCGCAGGCACTGGAGCGTTCCCTCCCACCGCACCAGAAGTGGCTTGCCCGCCGGTACAGTACCCAGGCCAACGCTTGGACGATGGCACAGATCGAGACGGCGCTCCTCGGGCTCCGCCGAGTGGATCGGTTGCTCAAGTCCTCTGCCTTACCGGGCGAACATCACCTCGAGGTCTGGCTCTTGGAGCAGATGTTCGAGGGCGAGGCTGCTGCGTGAGGCTCTTGCCCGTCTTTCTGGTCTTCGTGGCGGCCGTCGGGCCGGCTCGGGTGACCGGTCAGCAGGCGCTCCAATCCGTGACGACCCTGGTCTCTCAGGGGCGGTCCGACGAGGCACGGCGGGCTTTGATAGAGTGGTGGGATGAGGAACGGCCCCGAGCCTCCAGGCGTGACAAGCAGCGCGGCCTCTGGATGCGTGCCAGACTTACCGTGGATCCTGCCCTGGCGGCGCTGGATTACCAGCGACTGGTGGTCGAGTACCCTGGAGGGCCATATTCCGACCAGGCGTTATACAGGCTGGCTCAGGCCGCCGAGGCGGGGCGCGACACCCGAGGAGCAGCGAAACACTTCGAGGCCCTCGCAGCGGATTACCCGGCGAGTCGCTACGCGGCGACGGCGACGGCATGGCTCGAGCGCAACCCGGCTGCCGTGGCGGGACTGCGGTCTGCGGAGGTTGCCGCGGCTGA
This sequence comes from Longimicrobiales bacterium, assembly GCA_048061375.1. Lineage (GTDB taxonomy): Bacteria > Gemmatimonadota > Gemmatimonadetes > Longimicrobiales > Gaopeijiaceae > JACZXQ01. Next base: position 9,734 of record JBGMRK010000081.1, read on the forward strand.
AGAGGGTCCGAGAGACGTTCGAGATGAGGCTCCGGTGGAGTCCGGGGGTTACGCCGTTCAGTTGGGAGCGTTTTCCGATGCGACGGGTGCGCGGAGGATCGCGGACCTGGCGGAGGCTGAGGGGTTCAGCGTGAGGGTGGTTCGTGTTCCGGGGAGTGAGCTTGTTCGAGTGCGTGTCGGACGGTTCGAGAATCAGGAGGACGCGCTAGGAATCATGCGGCGTCTAAGAAATGGTGGTTTTGAGGTGGCGTTGGTGACCGATGCGGCCCAGGAGGAACCGATCCCGTGAACCAGAAGGTCAAGAAGGAGAGAGAGCGGTGGGATGTCGTCGTTGCGGAGGACAATGACGACCATGCTCTACTAATCGAGATGGCATTGGAGCGTGCGGCGGACATCCCCGTAGATGTGCGCCGGGCGCGAAACGGCGAGGAAGCCGTCGCACTCCTCGAGGAAGCTCCGCCCGATCTCCTGCTACTCGATCTGAAGATGCCTGGGATGGCCGGACACGAGGTTCTGGAGCGTGTAAAGGGCGACGAGGAACTCCGCAAGATCCCGGTGGCCGTGCTGACCTCGTCGGACCGGGACGAAGACGTCGCCCGCAGCTACGGACTCGGTGGCAATCATTTCATCACCAAGCCGGAGAGTCCGGGCGAACTCGAACAGCGGTTGCGCGCGTTACTCAAGAACCTGTCTGAACTCTCGAGTATCCGAAGGGGATCCGAGGGCCTTCCGGCGACGGCTGTCACCGCAGTGGATCCGGACTCCATAGCGTTCCACGCGGTCATTCGTTGGGTCGCGCTGGCTGCGATCTTGGTGCTGCTCTTCGTCTTCGCGGTGCTGTCGGGCGCGATT
>JBGMRK010000082.1:0-2292 GCA_048061375.1 Longimicrobiales bacterium
CGTCGCGCAGGCCCGGGATGAGGTCGCCCTGCGTAAATTGTACCCCGGACAGGTTCACGTGCACCGTGAGATCGTCGTGGACCTTGAACTCCCGTTCCCACTCTGCGACTTGGCGGATCGTCTCTTCCAGCACCCACCATCCCAACGGAATGATAATCTGGGTTTCCTCGGCCACAGAAATGAAATCCTTTGGAAATAACAGGCCCCGTTCGGGATGTTCCCATCGTAGGAGGGCCTCGAAGCTGGTGACCACATTGGTCTCCAATGCAACGATGGGTTGGTAGAAGAGCCGGAACTGCTGCCCTTCGATAGCCTTCCTCAACTCGCTCTCGAGTCGCAGCATCGCCATCGCGTCGGCATGCATGGATTCATCGAAGACGATGTGGCGGTCCTTGCCGAGGGCCTTCGCGCGATACATGGCCAGATCCGCGTCCCTGAGAAGCTCCTCGGCGGACTCATAGGTGAGGGCGCCGGGTGCGATTCCGATACTCACCGCAGTGAAGACCTCGTGTCCTTCGAGGATGATCGGCTGGCGCATCGCTTCATGCACACGATTGGCGATGCGGGTAGCCTCCTCTTCATCGTGCGTGCCATCGAGCACCATCGTGAACTCGTCGCCGCCCAACCTAGCCACCGTGTCACCCGGTCTCAGGCAGGCGTCGAGGCGGCGCGCTACCGATATCAGCATCTGGTCACCAATCATGTGGCCGAGACTGTCATTGATGACCTTGAAGCGGTCCAAGTCCAGGAATAGGACGGAGAAGTCGGCTTTGCCGGTACGCTTCGACCGAGCCAGCATCTGATTCAGACGGTCGAGGAGTAGCGCACGATTTGGGAGCCCGGTGAGCTTGTCGTGAAACGCATCATGGATGAGCCGCTCCTCCGCCTCCCTACGGTCCGTGGCGTCGCGTGCGTTGATGACCACACCCCGCACGACCGGGTCGTCTAGAAGGTTGCGCCCCACGGCCTCCATGAATCGCCAACTGCCGTCCATATGCTGGAATCGCAGCTTCACATCGCTACTCTCGCCTGGCGTCGCCATGATCCCGGCCAGCGCCTTGACAGTGTCTCCGCGATCCTCCGGGTGGATGTAGTCGAACACATGTTTTCCAACGAGTTCACTCGGGTCGTAGCCGAGGATGCGGTGCACTGAAGGACTCTGGTAGCGGATCACACCGTCACGGTCGAGGATCGTAATCGTGTCGAGCGCGTTCTCGATGAGGGATCGGAAGTACTCCTCGCTCGATCTCAGCGCCATCTGAGCGCGTTTCTGCTCACTGATATCATCGAAAATGCCCTGGTATCCGACGAGTTCGCCATGGGAGTCATACTGAGCGGTCGTCGTGAGAAGGCAGTCCATCTCGGTGCCGTCCAACCGCCTGAGTCGACCTTCGAAATTGCGGACGGTCCCCGTGTTCTCCAGGGCTTCACGGAAACGTGCGTGTTCGTCTTGGTCGGTCCAAAACTCACGTGCGTGCATGCCGAGGATTTCGTCACGCGTGCACCCCAGGATGTCCAGTGCGGCCTCGTTTACGTCGATGAAAACTCCAGTCGCGTCCGTGACGTAGATCGCCTGCCTCGAGTTGTGAAAGAGCTTGCGGTAGCGCTCCTCCCCCTCCCGGAGTGCCTCCTGAATGTGAATCTTCTCGGTCACGTCCCGGAAACTCCACACCCTTCCCACGATCTCGGCCCCCACCTTCTGGGGCCGTGAGTAGTGTTCGATGGTCCGGCCGTCCTTGAGCTCCAAGCGACCCGAAGCTTTCCGCTTGGGATTCTCGGTCAGGATCCGCAAGGTTGCACGCAAGTCCTCCGCATCCACCAGACGGTCGAGAATGAACCCCATCGGCTCAGTCTCGTCCGACTCCAGGGCCTCGGGAGGCGGCGTATCCCAGATCTTGGACAGCCTCTTGTTGAAGTTCATGATCCGACCCTCGTGGTCCACCACCAGCAGGCCGTCTGCCGTGGAATCGAGGGTCGCTTGAAGGAGTGAGACGGTTTGATCCAGCTCGTGCTCCATATGCGGGCGAAACGATGCGCGCTGGAGGAGGAGGACCCATAGCGGGCCGTCGCTCTCAGGGCCTACCGCCGCAAAGGCGGATACATCGAGCGAGATGCTTCGCCCGGTAGCCGTGCCACATACCACGGAGCCGAGGTGACTCCCAGTACCGGTCAGAGCATTACGGATTTCTTCGAAATGATCATCGCCCATGTAGGTGGCGGGGCCACGCTCGGCCAGGATCCCGTCCGTGTACCCTAGAGCCGCGCGATGTGCGGTGTTCTGGCTCAAAAACT
>JBGMRK010000082.1:2392-6590 GCA_048061375.1 Longimicrobiales bacterium
AGAGAGTGCTAATTATTTCGATAACTCATTGTGTGCCACCAATTAACGAAGGAGTCCGATCTCATGGCGACGAAGGCTGCCACCAAGATTCAACCACTGGCCGACCGCGTTGTGGTCAGGGCACTAGACGAGGCCGAGGAGATGCGCGGTGGCCTCTACATTCCCGACACGGCCAAGGAAAAGCCTCAGCAGGGCGAAATCCTGGCAGTGGGTCCCGGCAAGCTCTCGGACGAAGGCGCTCGCATCACACCGGACGTCGAGGTCGGACAGAAGGTGTTGTACGGCAAGTACAGCGGCACCGAGGTGACGGTTGACGGGGAGGAGCTGCTTATTCTCCGCGAGAGCGACATCCTCGCGATCATCTAGTTGAGACCATGCTTTCTGTAATTCGATAAACGCATTAAGGAGCTAATCAAATGGCAGCGAAGGAGCTCGGATTCGACGTCGAGGCGCGTAGTCGCCTGAAGGCTGGCGTCGACAAGCTTGCCCAGGCTGTGAAGGTCACCCTGGGCCCGAAGGGCCGAAACGTCATTCTGGACCGTAAGTTCGGCTCTCCCACCGTGACCAAGGACGGCGTGTCCGTGGCCAAGGAGGTGGAACTCGAGGATCCCGTGGAGAACATGGGAGCCCAGATGGTCAAGGAGGTCGCGACCAAGACGTCCGACGTGGCCGGTGACGGCACCACGACGGCCACCATCCTGGCTCAGGGGATTTTTGGCCAGGGACTGAAGAACGTCACGGCCGGCACAAACCCCATGGGTATCCGCAGGGGCATCGACAAGGGTGTGGACGCGGTCGTCGAGTTCTTGGAGAGCATTTCCGTCGAGACCAAGGGCAAGAAGGAGATCGCGCAGGTCGGCTCGATCTCGGCCAACAACGATGCCGAGGTAGGTGACTTGATCGCCGACGCCATGGAGAAGGTCGGCAAGGACGGCGTAATCACGGTCGAAGAGGCCCGTGGCCTCGAGACCACGCTCGAGACGGTCGAGGGAATGCAGTTCGACCGCGGCTATCTGTCTCCCTACTTCGTGACGGACCCGGAGCGCATGGAGGCCATCCTCGAGGACCCCATGATCCTCGTGCACGACAAGAAGATCTCCTCGATGAAGGACCTCCTGCCTATCCTGGAAAAGGTCGCTCAGTTGGGTAAGCCGCTCCTGATCATCTCCGAGGACGTCGATGGCGAAGCGCTCGCGACGCTGGTGGTGAACAAGCTGCGCGGCACGCTCAAGGTCTGCGCCGTGAAGGCACCGGGCTTCGGCGATCGCCGCAAGGCGATGCTCCAGGACATCACGGTTCTCGTGGGCGGCCAGGTGATCTCGGAGGAGGTCGGGTTCAAGCTGGAGAACACGGTCACCAGTGACCTCGGGTCGGCGAAGCGCGTGGTTATCGACAAGGACGACACGACGATCATCGACGGCGCAGGTGAGAAGGCCAAGATCCAGGGGCGCATCGAAGAGATCAAGGTGGCGATCGATAAGTCCACGTCGGACTATGATCGCGAGAAGCTCCAGGAGCGCCTCGCCAAGCTCTCCGGCGGTGTCGCGGTGATCAACGTGGGCGCGCCCACCGAGACGGAGATGAAGGAGAAGAAGGCCCTCGTGGAAGACGCGCTGCACGCGACGCGCGCCGCGGTAGAAGAGGGCATCGTGCCGGGCGGTGGGGTGGCGCTGCTGCGTGCCCAGGCCGCGCTGGACGAATTGAAGATGGACCGTGAAGATGAGCAAATCGGCGTGAGCATCCTGCGGCGGGCTCTCGAGGAGCCCATCCGTCAGATCGTCGAGAACGCGGGCGTGGAGGGATCTATCGTGGTCGAGAAGGTGCGTCAGTCCAAGGTGACATCCTTTGGCTACAACGCCCAGACGGACGTCTATGAGGACCTGGTCAAGGCAGGCGTCATGGATCCGACCAAGGTGGTTCGCACGGCCCTGCAGAACGCCGCGTCGATTGCAGGCCTCCTGCTGACCACCGAGGCGGTGGTGGTCGAACTGCCGGAGGACGATAAGGCGCCTCCGATGCCGGGCGGTGGCATGGGCGGGATGTACTAACCCACCCGCTCGACAGCCTGCGGTGGAGGCCCGGAAGATTCGTCTTCCGGGCCTCTTGCGTATGGTCGGCGTCGAGGGTTGGTATGTGGCGGGTCCCACAATAGGGATTACCTTGCTGGCCTGAGACCGGATGTCAGCACCGTTGACGAGAACGTGGAAGTGGAATGTCAAACCAGATGATCAACGTCACGTTGCCCGATGACTCTGTCCTCGAGATGGCGTTGGGCTCGACGATCGGCGATGTGGCTGCCCAGATAGGCCCCGGCCTCGCGAAGGCCGCCATAGCCGGACAGGTCGATGGCGAGACCGTCGATCTCGGGCATGCCCTAGAGCAGAGCGCATCCGTGCGGATTCTCACCGCGCGTGACGAGGAGGCGTTGGCAGTGCTGCGGCATTCCGCGGCCCACGTGCTCGCCACCGCGGTGCGGGAGCTCAACCCGGACGCCGCGATCGGCTTTGGTCCGGCCATCGAGGACGGCTTCTATTACGACTTCGAGGTGGATAAACCCTTTACTCCGGACGACCTGGAAGCCTTTCAGGCGAGAATGGCGGAGGTGGTCGAGGCCGATCATACCTTCGAGCGGAGGCGGGTCACCAAGGAAGAGGCCCGGGAGCTCTTCTCCGACGATCCACTCAAGCTGGAGCGCCTGGAGGAGTTCGACGACGCCGAGGTCATTACGGTCTACAGGGATGGCCCTTTCCTGGATCTTTGCCGGGGACCGCATGTGCCTTCGACGGGGCACGTGACGCACTTCAGGCTGCTCAGTGCGGCGGGCGCGTATTGGAGGGGCGATGAGAACCGGCAAATGCTCCAGCGCATCTACGGCACCGCCTTCTTCAAGAAAGCGGATCTGGCTGAGCATCTAGAGCGCCTCGAAGAGGCCAAGCGGCGAGATCATCGCCACTTGGGCAAGCAGTTGGGCTTGTTTTCTACGGATGCCCGCGTGGGGCCGGGATTGATCCTGTGGCACCCCAGGGGCGCCGTGATCCGTACCGAGATCGAAAACTTCGAGCGGGAATTGGTGCAACGGCACGGGTACGACCTCGTCTACACGCCCCACATTGCCAGCGAGAAGCTGTTCGAGATCTCCGGGCACCTGGAGAACTTCGCTGAAAGCATGTTCGGAGCGATGGACGTCGAGGGTGCGGCCTACCGTCCCAAGCCCATGAATTGTCCAGGGCACATCGCCATTTTCCAGGGTGCGCCCCGCTCCTATCGGGACCTCCCCATCCGGTACGCCGAATTCGGAACGTGTTACCGATACGAGCGCAGCGGCGTCCTCCACGGCATGCTTCGGGTGCGCGGCTTCACTCAGGATGACGCACATATCTTCTGCACGCGTGAACAGGTGCCGGAGGAGATCGAGAGACTCCTCGATCTCGTCGATGAGATGCTGCGGGCGTTCGAGTATCCCTACACGATCGCGTTGGCCACCAAGCCGGCCAAGGCCCTGGGAGCGGACGAGGACTGGGAGCACGCGGAAGCCGTGCTCGCGAGCGTGTTGTCGGCTCGCGGGCTGGACTACGAGATCGACGAGGGCGGCGGCGCTTTCTACGGACCCAAGCTCGACTTCAAGCTGATCGACGCGATCGGCAGGAAATGGCAGGGCCCGACCGTGCAACTCGACTTCAACCTTCCGGAACGCTTCGATCTGGAGTACGTCGGGGAGGACAACGAACGTCACCGTCCGTTCATGGTGCATCGCGTGCTCGTGGGATCGATGGAACGCTTCGTGGGTGGGCTGATCGAGCACTATGCGGGTGCCTTTCCCGTGTGGCTGGCTCCGGAGCAGGTGCGTGTCCTGCCCATCTCCGAACATTGGGAGGCCAGCGCACGAGAGTTCGTCTCGCAACTCGAGGACGTCGGTGTGCGCGTGAAGCTCGATGCACGTGAAACCTTGGGTGCTCGTATACGGAACGGGGAGTTGTTCAAGGTTCCTTATATGGCCGTGATCGGTGAGCGCGAGGCCGAGGCGGGGACGGTCGCGATCCGAATGCGAGGCGGGGGTAACAAGCAGGAGGTGATGGAGCGTGGAGCGTTCGTTGATCGCCTCAAAGCCGAGATCGAATCGCGCGCCGGAACCGGGAGTTGATGCCCGTGGTTACCGCGGGTTGACGGCGATCCAGACTCCGACGATCTTCGGTGTGCC
>JBGMRK010000082.1:6690-10448 GCA_048061375.1 Longimicrobiales bacterium
CGCGTCAACGAACAGATCCGAATCAGCCCGGTTCGCATGATCGATGACGAGGGCGGACAGGTCGGGATCATCTCGATCGACGAAGCCCGAGCCATTGCCACCGAGAAGGGCCTGGATCTGGTCGAGATCGCGCCCGATGCTCGTCCGCCCGTCGTCAAGTTGATGGACTACGGAAAGTTCAAGTACGAGCAACAGCGCGCGGCCAAGGAGGCGAAGAAGAAGCAGCATCACGTGCAGGTGAAGGAAGTGAAGTTCAGGCCTGGCATCGAGGACCACGACTACGCGTTCAAGGTGCGCCACGCGCGCCGTTTTCTCGATGAAGGAAACAAGGTCAAGCTCACGATGATGTTCCGGGGGAGGCAGGTGACCCACCCGGAACTCGGCAGGGACGTCCTCGCGCGAGTTACGACGGACCTCGAGGACATTGCAAAAATCGAGATGCATCCGGTGTTCGAGCGACGGACCATGTCCATGGTGCTGGCTCCGCTCAAGAACCCCTGACCAGAAGAGCCCGCCGGTGGGCGTTGAGGAGATAAAATGCCGAAAATGAAAACCAATCGGGGTGCGGCGAAGCGCCTGAAGAGAACGGGGACGGGCAAGCTCCGTCGCCGGCGGGCGAACAAGAGCCACATCCTCACGAAGAAATCCCCGAAGCGGAAGCGGCGGTTGCGGCAGGGCACCGCGGTGTCCAAGGGTGATACCAAACGAATGAACCGACTCCTTGGTGGGTCATAGGCGGGGGAGTCAGTAATGCCAAGAGGCACTTCAGCGGGAGCCCGCAACAAGCGGAAGAAGAAGATCTTCAAGGTCGCGAAGGGGTATTTCGGCGGCCGGAAGAATCTGTACCGTACCGCCAAGGATGCGGTGGAGAAGGGTTGGGAGCACGCGTATCGCGACCGGAAAAAGAAGAAGCGGAACTTCCGGAGGCTCTGGATCACCCGTATCAATGCCGCGGCCCGCGAAAACGACATCTCGTACTCGAGGCTCATAAACGGCCTCAAGACGGCGGGTGTGGAGTTGGATCGCAAGGCGCTCGCCGATCTCGCCGTCCGGAGTCCAGACGCGTTTGCGGCGCTGGCGGAGCGAGCCAAGGAGGCCATTGGCGCTGCGAGTTAGTTGATCGGTCTCGGGTTCGATCCGCGGGGGCTCGGCGACGTTGTCGCGGGGCCCCTTGCCGTTTTCGAGTGTTGGTGAAATTGGTGAGGACATCTTCGACGTGTGATGGGCTGAGACAGTATGAGCAATGACAACCCACTGGTGGCTCGACTGAAGACACTCGAGGTCGAGGCATTGGCCGCCGTGGCCGGGGCTAGTGACAGTGAGGCTCTCGAGCGCGCAAGGGTCACCTATCTCGGGCGGAAGGATGGGCGCATTTCGGCGATTCTTCGCCAGCTGGGAGACCTCGATCCCTCCGACCGCCGCGCCGTTGGCGCGGAGGCGAACCGGGTGAAAGAAGCGCTCACCGGGGCGCTCGAAGCGCGAAGTGCCGAGGTGTCCGACGATACGGATTCCTACGCGGAAGCGGTCGATCTCTCCTTGCCTGGACGCGGAACCTGGGCGGGCGGCGCCCATCCGGTGAATCAGGTGGTGGACGAAATCTGGCAGATCTTCCGGGGCATGGGTTTCACCCGTGCACGAGGTCCGGAGGCGGATACGGAGTGGTACAATTTCGAAGCGCTCAACACGCCTCTGGATCATCCTGCCGCTGACGAGCAGGACACGCTCTACCTGAAGGACTCGGTACTGCTCAGGAGCCACACCTCTCCAGTCCAGATTCGGACCATGGAGAAACACGACCCACCGATTCGCATTCTCGCTCCGGGCATGGTATACCGGCGCGACACCTACGACGCGACTCACACGCCCGCGTTCGCCCAGATCGAGGGGCTCGTGGTCGACGAAGGCATCACGTTCGTGGACTTCAAGGCCACACTTGCCGAGTTCGCTCGCAGGTTCTGGGGTCCGGGAACGAAGATCCGCCTGCGTCCGTCGTTCTTCCCGTTCACAGAGCCTAGCGCCGAGGTGGATGTGAAACGGCTGCTTACGCTCAAGGATGGCAGCCGAGTGGAGTCGGACTGGATCGAGATCATGGGAGCGGGCATGGTCGATCCTGCTGTGCTCGAGAACGTCGGATACGATTCGGAGCGTTACACAGGATTCGCGTTTGGAATGGGGCCGGCACGAATTGCTCTGCTGAAGTACGGTGTGCCTGATCTGAGACTGTTCTTCGAGAACGATATCCGGTTCTTGGGCCAATTCGCCCGGGGGGTGGGGTCATGAACGGTTCGTACCGGTGGCTTTGCGATCTCATGCCCGGAACATCTCTGAGCGTGGATGAAATCGTGGAGCGCCTCGCGCTGCGTGGCGCGCCCGTTGAGGATCGGGTTTCCCTGGGCGCGGGCCTCGAGGACATCGTGGTTGCCCGTGTCGAATCCGTGGTGAAGCACCCCGATGCGGATCGACTGTCTCTCTGTCAGGTAGAGGCTGGCGAGGGGCCAGTCCAGGTCGTGTGCGGTGCCCCGGTCATTCACGAGGGTGGGTACTATCCGTTCGCGGGTCCGGGCGTAACCATCCCGGCCGGGTTCACGCTGGAGCGGCGCAAGATCAGGGGGGAGTATTCCAACGGCATGCTCTGCTCTGAGAGGGAGCTCGATCTGGGCCGGGACGAGTCCGGGATCATGCGGTTGGAAGGTGAGTTTACTCCGGGTCAGTCCCTGATCGAGGTGCTGAACCTGGACGACCATAGACTCGAAATCGAGGTCGAGTCGAACAGGGGCGACCTCTTGTCACACATGGGCATCGCCCGGGAGTTGGCGTCAGAAGGCGTCAGTGGAGTAGAGTTGCCCGCGATACCCAACGGGCAGGGAGTGCAGGCCGACTTGGTGAGTCATCCGGATCGTGTCGAGGTCGGCGGCGTGAGCATCCGTATCGACGATTCGGACCTGTGTTACCGGTACCTCGGCGCAGTGATTCGGGGCGTGTCGATCGGTCCGTCGCCGGACTGGCTGGTGAGTCGCCTCCGTGCGGTCGGCGCCCATCCGATCAACAACGTGGTAGACGCTACCAACTACGTCCTACTCGAGATGGGGCAGCCGCTTCACGCGTTCGACCTCAGCGAGTTGAAGGACTCCTCCGTGGTGGTCAGACGCGCGACGGACGGCGAGCGCATGACGACGCTCGACGATGTGGACCGGGCCTTGGATGCGGACATGCTCATGATCTGCGACGCGACAAGACCGATTGCGATCGGCGGCGTTATGGGCGGCGCCACGTCCGAGGTCTCCGATCGCACATCGGACGTGTTGCTCGAGTGCGCCCTCTTCGACCCGAAGTCGATCCGCAAGACACGAACGGCGCTTGGGATGTCGACGGACGCGAGTTACCGATTCGAGCGGGGGGTCGATCCCGAGGGTATGGTGCCGGCCGTGATGCGGGCGGTCGAGATCATCCTCGCCACGGCGGGCGGATCACTCGACGGGCCGGTGTTGGACGTGTGTCCCCGAAGCTGGGAACGGAGGACCGTGCCGCTTCGTATGTCGAGAGTGGAGCGGATCCTGGGAATCCCGTTCGACGTCGATCAGGTCGTGTCACTGCTCGACCCCCTTGGACTCGTCACCGAGAAGCAGGAAACGGGAGACCTGGCCGTCACGGTACCGGGCTTCCGCAGTTACGACGTCACCAGGGAGATCGACCTCATCGAGGAGATCGCACGGACCCATGGGTACGATGCTTTCCCGGAAGAGTTGGGCGCCGCGCGG
>JBGMRK010000083.1:0-10213 GCA_048061375.1 Longimicrobiales bacterium
CTCGAGGCGCTACGCAGTGCTCCGGGAACGAACCTCATCCGCTTCAATGACGGCAACGCCCTCTACATGTCCGAGGAGTTCCAGCGCGCCTTGGACGCCTACCAGGCCGCAATCGAGAGCGGTGACCCCGCGCTCGTAGGCCCGGCTTGGTACAACGTGGGGAATGCCCTATACCGGCAACAGCAACTCCCCGAAGCTCTGGAAGCGTACAAGCAGGCGCTTCGAGCGAACCCCGGGGACCTCGACGCCAAGCACAACCTCGAGCGCGTCCTCAAGCAGATGGAGGAGCAGGAGCAGCAGCAGAAAGAGGGCGAGGGAGACGGGGAGGGAGAGCAAGAGAACCAGGATCAACAACAAGAGCAAGACCAGCAACAAGAGGACGGTGAGCAGGACCAGAAGCAAGATCAGAACCAGGACCAGGAGTCCCCGCCCAAGGACCAGGAGGCATCCCAGGCCGAGCCACAACAGACTCCCGGCCAAATGAGCCCGGAGGAGGCCCAGCGGCTGCTTCAGGCGATCCAGGAAGATCCGAGCGAGGTGAACCGCCGGCCTCCGGCCGCCGCGCGTGGACGCAGACCACGGAAGGCGTGGTGAGCACTCGGCTGAGTGTGCGTTCGCGCTCGGGGTGGCTGCTACTGGCCCTGTTGACGTCCACTGCGGCGGGGGTCCGCGGCTCACAGGTCCAGGAGGTCAGCGCGCGGGCCTTTGTGGATCGTTCCACCGTGGGAGTGAACCGCACCTTCGTTCTCAATGTCGAGGTGCGCGGCACCCAGCGCTTCGATGCGGACCCCGAGCTTCCCGACATGGCGGGGTTCGCACGCTTTTTGGGCAGCAGCACGTCCACAAACGTTCAGATGTCGGGTGGGCGCACCGAGGTGTCGATCACGGTGCAGTATCAGTTCCAGGCCATTCAGGAGGGCGTATTCGAGATCGGTGATATTAGGGTCCTGGCCGCCGGACGGTTGCTCGTGACCGAGCCGATCGAACTGACGGTTACGTTGGCGCCGCCACCGGACGCTGCCCGCGCTGACGAGCCGAGTGTAGGCCCGGAGGACCTCTTCCTGATCGCCGAGGTGAGCAAGAGACGGGTCTACGAGAACGAGCCGGTCGCGATCTCCTATCGGATCTACACGCGCGTGGATGTCAGCAACTACATCATTACGACGCCCACCTCCGCAGAGGGTTTTTGGATCGAGGAGGTCCCGGACACGCAGGCGCCTACCGTGGAGCGGGTCGTGAGGGACGGGCAACAGTACACCACGGCGGTCGTCCGGCGCGCCATCATGTTCGCCACGGGTCCGGGAAGCAAAGCGCTCGACCCCCTCTCGCTTACGGCCCAGGTGCGGATGCAACGGCGTTCGCGAAGCCGGCTGGAGGACCTGTTCAGCCGGAGTTCGCTGTTCGGCACGGTGGTGCCGATCGAAGTCGCCTCCGAGCCGGTTGAGATCGAGGTCCTGCCGCTCCCCGAGTCCGGACGGCCCGCGGACTTCACCGGGCTCGTCGGGAGTCTCGGTCTGACCGCCTCGATCGATCGTTCCACCGTGGCGACCAACGACGCCGTGACGTTCCGCTTTCGGATTTCGGGAGAAGGCAATCTGAAAAGCCTTCCGGCGCCCGAGATTCGGTTCCCCGCGGATTTCGAGGTCTTCCCGCCCGAGGTGTCCGAGTCCATTGAGCGCTACGCCGGCGGCGTGAAGGGATCACGCACCTACGAATACGTGCTGATCCCGAGAGCGCCTGGGGAGCGCGCCATACCGCCGGTGTCCATGAGCTACTTCGATGTTGGTACAGGCCGCTACGCGACGGTGGCCACCCGCCCCCTCACCCTCGACGTGACCGGCGATCCGGTGGTCGGGGCGACCCCCGGAATCAGGACCGGCATCGAGACGCTGCGAGAGGACATCCGGTTCATCCGCATTAGCGAACCGCGCTTTGTCCGCTCCGGCCGGTCGCTCTTCGATGAGCCCGCCTTCTGGGTGCTGGCGCTCATACCCCTCGTGGCCGTGACCGGAGCGGCCGGAGTTCGACGGCACAATGATCGACTCGAGGGCGACGTGGCATACGCTCGCGGCCGTAGGGCGGGCCGCGTGGCCCGCAAGCGCCTTCAGAAGGCGCGATCGTTGAAGGACGGCGACTCCAAGGAGTTCTATGCGGAGGTCGGCAGGGCTCTGCGTGGGTTCATGGCGGACAAGCTGAATGTGGCCGAGTTGGGATTTCTCGCGCACGAGGTCGCGGCCGAACTCGGCCGGAGGGGGGTCAGAGCGGAGGTCGTCCAGGAGTACGGGGACTGTATCGACACGTGCGACCGCCATCGCTTCGCGCCGTTGGGCTCGGGCAGGGAAGGACACGAGGCGATGCTCGCGAGGGCGGCCTCGGCCATCACCCGGCTCGAGGAAGGACTCGCCTCATGAGAGTGGCGATCCTGGTCGGCTTGGTGGCGCTTGCGGTCCATCCACCGAATGTCGCAGCCCAAGCCGACTTCTACGGTGAAGGGAACCGCGTTTACCAGGAAGGAGATTTCGCGGGGGCCCTAGAGGCCTACGAGAGCATTCTGGATGCGGGCTTCGAGAGCGGCGACCTCCACTACAACACCGGCAACGCGTACTTCAAGCTGGGGCGTCTTGGGCGTGCCATACTGCATTACGAGAGAGCGCGCCGACTGCTGCCCGGGGACGAGGGCGTGTTGGCCAATCTGGAGTTGGCAAGAACGCTGACTGTGGACGAGGTGGAGCCCCTGTCGAGATTCTGGGTCCTTTCGGTCTGGGATTGGTCGATCGGACTGTTGCCCAGGAGCTTGCTCCTGCTGGTCGTGGCCCTGTCCTACGTGGGGGGTATGGCCGGCGTCGTGGCGTTGATCCTGAGGAGAGGAACGGCGGTAGCGGTCTGGGGTGGCCGCCTGGCAGTGCTCGGGGGCGTGCTCACGCTCGTGCTCGGCATGAACCTGATGGTACGAGAACTCGGGCTGGGTCGCGCCGAAGAGGCGGTGGTGCTTGTCGCCGAGGTCCCGGTGCGGAGCGCTCCTTCTGAGGATGGCGACCTCACGGTGTTCACGGTCCACGAGGGTACCAAGGTCAGGATCGACCGGCGCTCGGACGAGTGGGCCGAAGTAGTCCTTGCAGACGGAAAGGTCGGATGGTTGAAGCTGGAGACCGTCGAGACCATCTGATCCAGGCTCGAAGTCCGGGTTCCTAGAACAACTTCCCCCGCGACGCCCCCAAGTATCGCTCGAGCATCTCCGCGAAGGCGGACTCGATGTCATCACCCGCCGAGGCCAACCGCGCGATCAGCGCCATGTCTTCTCTCATACGTGTGTGCACGGCGGCCGTCCGGTAGTCCAGCGCCATCGGATCCCCGACCACGGCTTGCATCCAAAACAGCTCGTCCGACCTCGGCCTGAGCTCGAAGGCCCTCTCGGAATCCGTGACTTCGAGGGCGGCCAGAAGGACCATCAGAGAGATCTGCATCCGGGCGACGCGCGTTCGGCATTCCCCCCTGACCCGGGTGCGGCGTGGGATCTCCTCCGTATCGAGAAAAAGCGTCAGCCAGTTCCCGAGCGAGTTTCGCTCGCACCGCTGCGAGATCCAGGCCGCGTCGCGGGCCCACGTTTCGGCGAGCAATTCCTCGGCCGCTCGAGGAGAAATCGGCGGGCCGACTTCGATGATCGACGAGAAGGAGCCTCCGCCGTGAACGGCGATCAGACCACGTGCGTTCCAATCCATCAGGACGGTGTCGGTAGGTGGTAGGCCCAGGACGTAGACGATGTCCGTGACGCTCATGGCGTCCACGGGATCGGGTGTGGGCCGGACCTCGTACCAGTGTCCCTTCACGCCGCGGATGTCGGCCCAGACCGACAATCCGCTCGATAGGTAGCCCACGTAGCCGCGCACGAGCCGGCCCTCTAGCCCGCGCTCCTGAATGACGTCGGCCAGGCGGCGGGTCTCCTCCCAGTCGACGATTCTCGGATAGGGTCTCGCCAGCCACGCCAGCTCCCCCCCGAGCCCCGGGATGCCCAGGGGGATGATCGTGGCCACGCCGACCAGGGCGGCCGTCGCCCACCGCCGGGCCCGACGCTCGAGCCTCCCATCCATCCATCGGGTCACCGCGATCGCACCCAGGACGGAGCCGGCGAGCGACGACTGCACGATGAACCGGCTCGTGTCATAGAAGAACCAGGGAAGGGGAGCAATGGCCCAGACCAACAGAAACGCCGGCCTGGGTTTAGAGCGTGCCGCTGCGACGACCCCGACGATCCAGAACAGGTTGACCAGCGGATCGATCCACCATGTCGAGTCGCCCTTCTGCGAGGTGTACCAGTCCAGCGAGCGCAGCACGTGAATCCAATAGGGCGCGGTCGCGAGCGCGGCCAAGGAACCCGTGATGAGCAGAGCACGAAATCTGCGGGTGGCGATCGCGGCCAGAATCAAGGCCAGAGGGGCGGTCGCGAAGCCTCCGAGGCTGGCGTAGGCGGCGAGGCTCGTGAACGCCGCCGCGGGAACCAGTCGACCGGCGAGAAAAAAGTGGAGCGCCCACGGCGTGAACACGAACATCCAGGCAGACGGCAGGTTCACGTAGAACGATCCCGAGGCGAACGCGCTCCCGGCCAGTACGGCGCCCGCGATCAGCGCGGCCCTGTCACCGGCGAGCCGCCTGGCAAAGAAAACGGCCGTTCCCATCGCCGAGAGCCAGAGCGCGAGGCCCAGCAGGGCGTTGGCGAGCACATAGTCTTCGCCCTCGCCTCCGGCGAGCCGGCCGATGAGTCCGATCCCGGCGTGCACGAGCGGCGCGTAGAGGTTGGGCCTGCCCGCAGGTTGATAGTTGATATCGTCCCAGTAGTACGTCCCGTGCGTGCCGTACTGACGCCCCATGGCCACGTGGTAGGCCGAGTCGGCTGTGACCCGGTAGTCCTGGACGGAAAGCGACAGCGTCACGAAGTGGAGCGCGAGAATGGCGATCAGTGCCCGCCGGAGCCAGACGCTATCGTGGACTGGGGGGGCGCCTTCGAGGGACGGGGGGTGTGTCGGATTCGGGCTCAATGGCATTCCGTGGTATGGCCGGCGCGGGGGGGGCAGCATAGTTTCTTCGCCCCACCGAGTCCATTTCAACAGGCTTCCAGGTTGTTGAGACCACATCTCCACGCGTCGCACGACGAGTCCTGCGAACTCACGATCCTGATGCCTTGCTTGAACGAGGCCGAGACCGTGGGCCGCTGCGTTCGCGAGGCCAGACGTTACCTGGCCGACTCGGACATCCGTGGCGAGGTCGTGGTGGTCGACAATGGAAGTTCAGACGCGTCGCCGTCCATCGCCAAGGAGTCGGGAGCTCGGGTGGTGCATCAACCCATCAAGGGCTACGGGAGCGCACTGGCGAAGGGGATTGCCGAAGCACGCGGGCGTTACGTCATCATGGGTGATGCGGACGGCAGCTACGGCTTCTCGGCGCTGGACGCATTCGTGGGGCGGCTCCGGGAGGGCCACGACCTCGTCGTGGGCAATCGCTTCCGGGGTGAGATCGAGCAGGGGGCGATGCCGTTCCTCAACCGCTACGTCGGAAACCCAGTGCTGAGCGGCGTCGGGCGGCTGCTGTTCCGTAGCGGCGTCGGTGATTTCCACTGCGGCCTGCGGGGATTCAGGAGGGAGTCGATCAAGGAGCTCGAGTTGGTCGCACAGGGAATGGAGTTCGCGAGCGAGATGATCGTGCGGGCGACTCTTGCGGGCCTCCGCGTCACGGAGGTCACCACCACGCTTTCACCGGACGGGCGCTCCAGGCGTCCCCATCTGCGGCCGTTGCGCGACGGGCTTCGCCACCTCTGGGTCATGCTGCTCTTGAGTCCCAGATGGTTGTTTCTGTACCCGGGGCTCACGCTCATGACGACTGGCCTCGCGGTGACGCTCTGGTTGATTCCTGGCGCACGTACGGTGGGTGGGCTGACGCTCGACGTGAACACGCTGGTTTTCGCCTGTGCGGCGCTGCTTCTCGGTGCGCAGGCCGCCGGCTTCTCAGTGCTGGCCAGGGTGTACGCGAGCCGTGTGGGCCTTCTCAGGCCGGACCCGCGCCAGGTCTGGGTCGAACGAGCGCTCTCGGTCCCGCTGCTTGGTGCGGCCGGCCTGATTCTGGCAGTCTCTGGTCTGGCGGGCGCCGCCTACGCGGTCGAGTTCTGGGGACAGGCGTCTTTTGGCCCGTTGGATCCGACGGAGAGCCTGCGGATCGTCGCGCCCTCGGCGACGGCCATGATTCTGGGCCTGCAGCTCCTTCTGGTCAGCTTCTTTCTCGGTCTGCTCGAGCTGGACCTGCCACCTACCGACGGGCCGCGGCCGCGCGAGTCGTCTCGCTGACGAAGACGATCGGCCGAGTGGCCCAGGCTGGCTTCTTCGCACGAACACCTGGCTCGGCGGTCCGTGGCGACCGAGCCGAGGCCCGAAACGCCAGCACCCCCGCTTTGATCAGGATGGAGGTTCTGAAGTCGCCCAACCGGGTCCGCGCATGCGCTTCTCCCAGCGGATCGCCCAGGGTCTGCGTAACCGTCGCCTGGACGGCGGCGGCGAATGCCTGGGCAGTGGTCGCGGCTCCGGCGGCCCGTAGTCCGAGCGAGGTGGACGAGACGACGATCCGAGGTGGCGGCATATGCACGTCGGAGCCGGTCTCTTGCCCTCGAGTCGAGCGAGGACCGAGGAGAAGCACGGTGCCGAGCAGCGCGGCACATACCAGCCGAGCCCGCGCCATCAGAAGGACACTCCCACGGCGCCGCCACCGACCAGGCGGACACCGTCTCCCGAGTATCCCGTGAGGTCTGCCAGTCCGAGTGTGAGCCCGATCATCTTGCCGGCGATGGGAATGGCGAACGACGCCCCCGCGTGCAGGTTGATCCCGCTCCACTCGGCCACGAGGTTGACGTCCCGGCTCACCTCGAGGGCCACGTTTCCGAACACGCGAGTACCGGTCTCGCGTTTGCCCTCGGAGAGGTCCCGGGGGCTGGTGTTGGCGAAGCGTCCGGAGCCCACTCCGAGGCTCGCGTGCAAGCGACCCACACCTGGCCGGACGGACTCCACGCCCTGGAAGGTGTGGCTTACCACGGCGTAGAACGATTCGCCGAGATCGTCTGCCAGGGCGTCGTCCGTGAACAGGCTTTCTCCGCCGATCGCTATCGCCGTGCCGGCGCCCAGGTATCGGTGCACCTTGAAGGAGACCGAGAAATTGTCGGATTCGCTCACGTCCGACATGGTCGTCGTCAACTGAAGACCAAGAGCCAGAACCGGATCGCCCAGGCCCACGCCCAGGGCCAGCACTCCGTCCGTCGACTCGAGGTAGGGTGACCGGTCGGTCAGTCCAGCACCCGCGAACACCATCCCGTAGGCCGCTCCCCACGCCGAGGGCGTGAGCATGGACTTGGCTGCCGCGTTGGGCAGGCGAAGGCGCAGAAACCAGTCTGGAATATCGGATTGTTGCGCCAGCAGCGTGCCCGGTATGAGCCCCAGGAGGACCGGAAGGCCCGGGAGGCAGCGCATGACTCCGTTCATCGAGATCCTCTCTCACCACGTGGGTTACTTCAAAAATGGATCCTGTGGGTGGCGAGCGGCAACATATTTTTGAGCCGAGGCAGACGGGGCCTGAACAAATCACGGTCTCCGTCTGTACATGATTTCTGCTACCGTCCGCTTTCCAAGGGTCACTGAATGCTCCGAAGTACCGTCCTGCTCATCGCGTTGGCCTATTTGACCCTCTCGGCTCCTCCGAGCGCCGACGCTCAGGTGGTTACGCCTGCCGGCCGGCCCAGGATCGGCCTCGTGCTCGGTGGTGGCGGTGCCAAGGGCGGCGCCCATATCGGGGTGCTCAAGGTGCTGGAGGATCTCCGCGTTCCCGTTGATATGATCGCCGGAACGAGCGTGGGGGCGATCATCGGCGGCATGTACGCTTCCGGCCTGACCCCGGAAGATCTGGATCGGATCGTACGGCAGATGGACTGGCACGATCTGATCGCCGGAGGGCGTCAGCGGGGGGGACTCACCTTCCGTAGAAAGCGGGACGACTCGAAGTTCCCGACTCGGCTCGAGGTCGGATTCAACTCCGCGTCCTTCCAACTGCCGTCGGGGCTCGTGACCGGGCAAAACGCCGAGGTCGTCTTCCGTTCGGTGACCCTGCCGGGCGCTCACATCACTTCGTTCGAGGAGTTGCCGATCCAGTTCAGTGCGGTGGCCACCGACATCGTTACCGGAGAGATGGTCGTGCTCGAGCATGGCGATCTTTCGACCGCGGTCAGAGCGAGCATGTCGATCCCGGGCGCGTTTTCTCCTGTCGCCGTCGACGGGCGGCTCCTGGTGGACGGTGCGGTGGTGCGCAATCTCCCCGTCGATGTCATGCGTGACATGGGGGCCGACGTCATCATCGCCGTCGATCTCACTCCTCCTCTCTATAGCAGGGATCAGTTGGAGTCCGCGGTCGAGGTATCCAGCCAGGTCTTGAGGATCGCGAGGGCCGAGAACACCGACGCCCAGATCCGGCTGCTTGAAGAGGTCGGAGGGATTCTGCTTCGGCCCGACGTCGACAGTGTGCGCACTTCCGCGTTCACCAAGCTCCCGGGAACGATTGCCGCGGGAGAGGCGGCGGCGCGGGACATGGCGGCTCAACTCTCTCGCTATTCCGTGAGCCGGGAGGAGTACGACGCGTACCTTGCCCGCAGAACCTCAACGAGGTTGGGCCCGCTTCGCGTCGATTTCGTGCGGGTCGAAGGTGCCAAGCGGCTGGCTCCCGAAGTGGTCGAGGCACGCCTGCGAATTCGTATCGGGCAGATCATCGAGCCCAAGGATCTCGAGCGGGCGATGGCTCGCGTGTACGGTCTGGACGTGTTCGAGCGGGTGGACTACCGGGTGGTGCATGAGGAGGGCGGGACCGGACTGATCGTAGAGGTCGTCGAGAAGGCGTGGGGTCCGGGTTTTTTCCGGGTAGGCCTGGCTCTCGGCGACGACCTCGAGCGGGCGAGCAGCAGCTTCACCCTTCTCCTCAGCCACACGCAGACTCAGATCAACCGCCTCGGCGGTGAGTTCAGGACCGCGCTGCAGCTCGGGGAGGCTCAGGCGTTTCTCGTGGAGTTCCACCAGCCCGTGGATGTCGGTGGCCGCTTCTTCGTTGCGCCTCGCCTCGAGTTCGTGGGGGAGCCCTTGGGGATCGCGCAGCGCGGAGCGGGAGAAACGACGCGAGGTGTGGAGCAGACCAGCGCGCTTCTGGCGGCGGGCGTTCTCTTTCCTGACTGGGGGGAGGCACGGGTGGAAATCGGCAAGGGGAGAGCCAAAGCCACCGAGTCCGGCACGGAGGGGGCCGACATCGGCGGGCTGAGGTCGAGTCTTTCAATCGACATACTCGACGACCGGGCGTTTCCGACTCGCGGAGTCACGGCCCGCGTCGAGCTTTACAACGGCCTCCGCTCGCTCGGCTCGGATCCGACGTATACGAGGCTGGCGGTCGGGGCGACCGGCGTGATCAGCCGAGGCCCCAATACCTTCATTTTCGCCGGCAAGGGGGGAACCAGCTTCAGTCGGCCGCTTCCCCGTCACGACGATTTCTCGTTGGGCGGATTCATGGAGCTGTCCGGCCTGAGACCCAGGACGGTAAC
This sequence comes from Longimicrobiales bacterium, assembly GCA_048061375.1. Classification (GTDB taxonomy): domain Bacteria; phylum Gemmatimonadota; class Gemmatimonadetes; order Longimicrobiales; family Gaopeijiaceae; genus JACZXQ01. Next base: position 9,605 of record JBGMRK010000083.1, read on the forward strand.
CGGGAACCATGTGGTTTTCGGTCGGCTCACCTACCGCCGGCGGATCGCAACGGTGCCCACCGCGATAGCCGGTGGAGGGTTTTTTCTAGGACTCACGGCCGCGGTCGGAAACGCCTGGGAACGGCGCGGTGACGTGGATGGCGGGGATCTCAGGACGAGCGCCGGGATTTTCGCCGGTTTGGAGACTCTGCTTGGGCCTCTGTATGTTTCATATGCGCGTGCCGATCAGGGGGAGGACGCGTGGTACATTTTCTTGGGCCAGGCCTTTTGATCGTGGAGGTCGTTGAATCAGTGAGGGGGGGTCACGCGTACTAGGAGGGGTGGGAGGATGCGCAGATATGCGAGGAGATGACAGTGGCTAGATGCAGCGGCAAGACCAAAGCGGGGAATCGGTGTCGGCGCCCAGCGGTCGACAGCTCCAAGTATTGCTCCATGCACCAACCTGAAACCAAGCGCGGGCCAACGCCCGAGTTTCCGGATTGGAGAGAGCAGTTCGGCGAAAACACCCAGGCCCTGATCGGCCTGGCGATCATCGGTGTGATCGTCCTGTGGTCGATGACGAAGAGCCGCTGACTACCGACGATCCGTCCATTTTCCATGCACTCCGGA
>JBGMRK010000084.1:0-10206 GCA_048061375.1 Longimicrobiales bacterium
CTAAAGGCTCAGGGCACTCCGTGCATCTTCTCCTGACAGATCGACTCGCTTGCCCGCGTTGTGGGCCGGAGTTCGGGTTGGTGCTATTGGCGCATGAGGTGGCTGCCCGTCGCGTGCTGATGGGGTCGCTCGGCTGCGCGAACTGCCGTGAACGCTATCCCATCGAGGATGGATACTGCGATCTGCGGCCTTCGCCCCGTGAGGCCCACACCCTTTCCGGCATCGTGGAGTCGATTCCGGGTGACGCGGTGACTCTCGGCGCCCTAATCGGCGTGACCAAGGGGCCGGGCGAAGTCGCGTTGCTGGGTAGGCTCGCCACCCACGGCCACGACCTGGCCGCCTTGATTCCGGGGATCGAGATGGTCTGTGTCGATGGCGGGCTTCGTCGCTTCCCGGAGGAGCCTGGCGTTAGCCGGTTCGCCGCCGGCCGGAAGCTACCGTTCCTGTCAGGAGTCATGCGGGGCGTGGCCCTGATCGTATCCGACGATCCTCTACGCCTCGGTGAAGCCGCTCGTATCCTGTCACGGGGTAGTCGGCTTGTAGCGTTGAATTCCCCTGCCGGAACGGCGGAGGAGTTGGGTAGATTGGACCTCGAACTCGTGTTGGACGAAAGTGGGACCGTGGTGGCTCGGCGCCGCTGAGTATAGAGCGCGGGCAGACGGTGGCGTTGCGTCCGCTATTCCACGATCCTAGCTTTCCGTGATCCTCAAAGCGTTTCGCGAGCTTGGTTTGCGGCCGGAGCGCTCACGATTTTCCCTAGCCGGGCGTCCTCTCCATGGCGTGGTGGAACAAGCTCTTTGGTGGCTCTGCGGAAACCGGACGGGTCGACTACTACGGGGAGGGCCTCGCCCTAATGAAGGCGGGCAAGTCGCACGAGGCCCTCACCTCATTCCGCCTCGCCCTCAAGAGTGCGCCCGGTGACGGAGTAGTCCTGCAACAAATCGCCATGGCCTACACTCGCATCGGGATGACCGAGGAGGCCGTTAAGACCTACCGGCACGTGCTTCAGAAGAACCCGCAAGCGGCCGGTGCTCATTATGGTTTGGCGTTTTTGCTCGCTCGGAGTGGGCAGGAGGCGGACGCCATCCCACATCTCCGGGCGTTCCTAGAAAATGCCCCGTCCGATGCCGATGCCGGTGAGCACGTGTCTCATGCGCGTGAGACGCTGGCCCGTCTGACCGGCGAAGGCGGGAACGGCGCCGCCGAATCGATGCCCTCTCCGGCCGATCTCCCCACTCAGGATGATCTCTTCTAGTGGGTTGTACGGGTACATGCAAGGTGAATCGCGTCCCTTCCCGGACAGGCCTCTAGTGTCCGATCGCAAACACGTCACCTTACGGTGGTCCGGTGAGGACCTCGTGTTCGAGGGGAGTGGTGCGTCGGGTGGGTCGATCACGATCGACGGCGACAGCAACCGGGGTCCTTCTCCCATGGACACGCTGCTCCTTGCGGTAGCCGGGTGTATGACGGCAGATATCCGGACTATCTTGGAGAAATCCAGAGTGCCCCTCGACGGGCTGGAAGTCACAGTGGTGGGTGAGAGAGCGGACGACCCCCCGCGTCGCTACACAGGCATCGAGATGGTTTTCCGTCTCTTCGGTCCGGGCCCCGAAGACGCCGCCAAAGTCGAGCGGGCCGTGGCGTTGTCCCGGGATACGTACTGTAGCGTGATGCACACCCTACGGCAGGACGTCGAAATCAATATTCGGGTCGAGCAGGCCTGACGGACTGCGAGGCGCTCGAAGGCCTGCGGAGAAACACACATGGCGACCCTCGATCACACGTCTGACCCGGCCAATCCCCCCCCGGGAACGCTGACTCAACTCTTCCTCGAGAGGGTCGAGGGGCACCCTGGACGTGTGGCGTTTCGGTATTTTCCGGACGAGGGCCCGAGACTCGTTGACATCACGTGCCGAGAGGTCCTGGAGAAGGTGCGTACCGTAGTGGGCGGCCTGCGCGCGCTCGGGCTCGACCGGGGTGACCGCGTCTCGATCCTGTCGGAGAACCGACCGGAATGGGCCCTGTCGGACTACGGGTGCATCTGCGCGGGCATATGGGACGTGCCGATCTACGCCACGCTCACAGTGCCGCAAGTGGCGTACATCCTCGACAACTCCGGCGTTTCGGTGGTCTTTGTATCTTCGGCGGCACAGATGGAGAAGGCCGTCGCCGCCCGCTCGCAGGTTGAGGGCTCTCCACAGATCGTGGTGTTCGACTCCCCTCCCGACCTGCCCGAGGGGGTGATCTCATGGATCGACTTCCTCGCCCGGGGGAAGGAGGCCATCGAGGGCGTGACCGCCGAGGAATTCCGCACAGCGGCTTTGCAAGCCCAACCCGATGACGTGGCGACGATCCTCTACACGTCGGGTACCACGGGAGACCCGAAAGGTGTAATGCTCACGCACAACAACCTGTGGTCGAACGTGATGGCGTCCGCGGTGAGCCTTCCCATGACGGAGGACGACGCGGCCATGAGCTTTCTCCCGCTCTCGCACGTCTTCCAGCGCATGGTGGACTACCTGTTCTTCTTCTCAGGTGTGACGATTGCGTATGCCCACTCGATGCGCACGGTGGCTGACGACTTCAAGGTCGTGCGGCCCACTGTGGCCGTTTCTGTGCCCCGCCTCTACGAGAAGATCTACAACGGGATCATGGAGGCAGAGGGCCTCACGAAGAAGCTGATCGAGTGGGCTCGTGGAGTGGGTGCCGCATGGGCCGACGAAGTGCTCGCTGGGCGGAACCCCGGCATGCTCGTGAGGCTGCGGTACCGGCTGGCGGACATACTCGTCTTCCACAGAATCCGCGCGGCGGTGGGAGGTCGGATCAGGTATTTCATAAGCGGGGGGGCGCCCCTCGCACCCGAGTTGAACCTGTTCTTCTACTCAGTGGGGCTGCCGATCCTTGAGGGTTACGGTCTCACGGAGACGAGCCCAGTGACGAACGTCAACACGATCGATGCGTTCAAGATCGGTACGGTGGGACCACCGGTTCCCGGAACCGAGATCCGTATTGCCGAAGACGGAGAGATCTTCGTTCGCGGACCGCAGGTGATGAAGGGGTATTACAACCGGCCCGAGGCCACGGCCGAAGCGATCGATGAAGAGGGCTGGTTCCATACGGGCGATATCGGGGAGATCGACGAGGAGGGCCGACTCAAGATCACCGATCGCAAGAAGGACATCATCGTTACCGCCGGCGGGAAGAATGTGGCTCCCCAACCCATAGAGAACCGGCTCAAGACCAACGATTACATCGAACAGGTGGTGATGCTCGGCGATCGGAGGAACTTCTGCTCCGTGCTGGTTGTGCCGAGCTTCCCGAACCTCGAGTCTTGGGCCAAGAAGGTGGGCATCCGATTCGAGGATAGGCGGAGCCTTCTATCCAATCCCGAGGTGCATGAGCTGATGGAGGCTCAGGTTTTCGATTCTCTGCGGGGGCTCGCCCGGTACGAGACCCCCAAGAAAATCGGACTCCTAGAGACCCCGTTCACCATAGAGGAAGGAACGCTCACGCCGACCGAGAAGGTCAAGCGGAGGGAGGTGTCCGCCCTTTACAAGGACCTCATCGACTCATTCTACGACGAAGAGTCCTACGACCAGACGACGTTCGTCGGGTGATGGAATGACGGATGAGGTTCGCGTCGTCTTGATGACTGCGCCCGACCTGGACGCCGCGCGGGAGCTCGGCCACAGGCTCGTCGAAGAGAGGCTCGCCGCCTGCGCCAACATTGTGCCCGGGCTCACGTCGATCTTCCACTGGAACGCGGAGGTGAAGGACGAGTCCGAGGTTCTCCTCGTGCTGAAGACGACTGGGTCCGTCGTTGGCGCTTTGGTCGAGCGGGCGGCGTTTCTCCATCCGTACGACGTTCCCGAAGTGCTCGTCTTGCCGGTTGTGGCGGGGTACAGCCCTTACCTGGACTGGGTGCGCTCCGAGGTGGGAGCCGAGAGACAGAGTGTCTAAGCGCAAGAGGCCGGGCCGGCGGAGCGGTCGAAAGGGCGACGCCCTCCGCAAGGCGAATCAGCACGGCTCGAAAGCTGGATCCCACCTGGACCAGGCGAGGCACGAATCGGAGCAACCGGACGCTCCGTTGCAGGAGCAGGTGGATCTCCTGGACGAGATCGAGTCCATCTCAGAGGGAGAATCCGACAAGGCGGAGGTTGCCGTCCCCGTCCCCGCCGAGGCTCCCGAAGCCGGTCCGATCAATGCTCAACCTCTTGGACCGCCTCTGAGCGCGCTGGCCGAATCGCTCTTGCAGATCGGTGAGTTGGAGGAGTGCGGTGCCTACGATCTCGCGCTCGAACGGCTCGTCGCCCTCCAAGACGAACAGCCGGACAGTGTGGTCGTCCTCGCCCGAATTGGATCGGTGCTCGGCTCGCTGGGTCGATTTGGAGACGCGGAAGCGGCGCTCGAACGGGCGCATCGAATAAGCCCCGATGATGTGGACATCCGGGCTGGCATGGGGATTCTCCAGTTCAGGCGGGGGCTTTATGATGAGGCTGAAGAGGCGCTCCGCTGGGTCTGCGACCTTCAGGCAGACCACGGACCCGCCCATCTCTACCGGGGAGAGGCGCTCAATCGCCTCGGGAGGCTCGATGAAGCCCTGGCCGCGTTGGAGAGGGCAAGCGAACTCGATGCTGATAACCCGAAAGTCTACCAGACGCTCGGCATGATCTACGACAAACGGAGTGATCCGGACGAGGCCGCTCTCATGTACAAGAGGGCCCGCGAATTGGGGCGCCGATGATCTCCATTCAGATCGCAGATTTAGAACTCGTTCATGCCCAGGCCCTTTTTCGGGCCGTCCGGTGGGACCTTCAACCACTCACACCCGGTGGGCGCCGCGTGGGCTTGGGCGCGGGCGAGGCCATCGTCGAACGCCTCGAGCAAATGGGTGAGTTTCCGGTTGGTGGTGCAGTGGTCACACCCGCTGGTGAGCTGGCGGCGGACTTCATCATCCACCTGGTGATCGAGTCCATGGAGGAGCCCGTGACCGAAACGGGTGTACGAAAAGCCTTGACCAACGGACTCCGGCAGGCGTGTGCTTGGGGAGTGGAGAGCGTAGCGATCCCCGCCCTCGGCACGGGGGCAGGATGCCTCGATGCCGAAACGTCGGCACGGGTGATCCTGCCGGTGCTCAAGGCCTTTGTGGGTTCGGGGGAATCGCTTCGAGAGGCTATCGTTGTCGTGACGAACGAATATGACAAGGCGGCGTTCGAGGGCGCCGTCGAACTCGATCGGCGACAGGCTGTCGATGGTGCGGACGCAGATTCGGGGACTTGAGGGGGAGTGATGACACGAAAGCTCGTCGGGATAGGCATCGTTCTCACGTGGATCACCATGATGGGCTGGAATGCGCGCCGCGAGTACTTCCAGCCGGAACTCACACGCCTCACGATGGCTGCGATGGCGCTTGCTCCCGGCGTAAGCTTCTACACGCTCAAGATGGGGGACCGCACGGTCGGCCAGGCCACGTCCCGCCTGGATACCGTGCCGGAGGGTGGGTTCGAGTTGGAGGACATGATGCTCATCGACCTTCCGGCGCTCGGCCAGACCGGATCGGCGGTCGTGCGGTCCAAGGTCCACCTCAGCCCGGCCCTGGTCATGGAGTCGTTCTCGTTCTCGCTGGATTCCGAGATTGGCCGTTTCGAGGCCGCCGGTGCGCTGGGCGCCGATTCCACGCTGCGCGTCGTGCTCAATTCAGGCGCCGACAAGCAGGAGGTCGAGTACCGCGTGTCCGAGCCGCCGATCTTCTCGGCGGCCGTGCCCATCAGGCTCGCCATGGCGGGCGAGCTGGAGGTCGGCAACACCGTTCAGCTTCCGGTGTTCGATCCGTCCACGCTCTCGACTCGGGCTGTCGAGGTCAGGATCCTGGCACACGACACGCTGTTGGTGCCCGACAGCGCCTCCATCGACCCGCAGACACGGCGCTGGAGCGTTGCCCACTACGACTCGGTTCCGGCCTGGCAGCTCGCAGAGATATATGGCGGCGTGCGGATTGAGAGCTGGGTGGACCATGACGGACGCATCCTCCGGGCTTCCAGCCCGTTGGGTTTCACGATGGAGAAGACCGAATACGAGATCGCCAGGCAGGAATTGGAGGACATGGAAGGCACGACCGTGGGGGCGATCGACGAGGACATCGTCTTGTCGACCGCGATCCAGAGCAACGTGGACCTGGGCTCCGCCGACGAGCACGCCGAGCTGCGCTTCAGGCTGACCGGCGTGGAACTCGACGGCTTTCAACTCGACGGAGGCCGCCAGACGCTCAGGGGTGACACGTTGATCGTACGACGGGAGGACTGGGACCGATTGGACGCCGGGTACCAACTGCCCTACAAGCTCATGGACCTGCGCGACGAGCTCGAGCCCGAGCCGCTCATACAGAGCGACGACAAGCGCATCATCGACGGTGCTCGCCGGATCAATGGGCGGTGGGCGCGTGACCCGAAGGCGGCCGCCGAGCGGCTCACACGCAGCATCAACCAGATGCTCGAGAAGAGGGTCACGTTCTCGGTGCCGAGCGCCGTCCAGGTACTGGAGGCTCGCTCCGGGGACTGCAACGAGCATACGGTGTTGTTCGTGGCCATGGCGAGGTCGCTCGGCCTGCCCGCACGGACGGCGGTTGGGCTGGTCTACCTCAACGAGGCGTTCTACTACCACGCTTGGCCCGAGGTCTGGCTCGGCGAGTGGGTGGCCGTAGACCCGACGTTCGGGCAGGTCCCCGCCGACGCCGCTCACATTCGGTTCGTCATCGGCGGGCTCGCCCAGCAGTTCGAGATCATCCGCTTGATCGGCCGTCTCAATATCGAGGTGCTGGACGCGCCCTCTGCCGAGGAGGACAGTCCGTGACCCCCGCTTCGAGCGTGGGGGAACAGGTTCGGGCACAGATCGTCGCGCTCATGGACGGGCAGGCCCCGAAGCCCGACGCATCGGCCGAAATGTTGCGCCTCGAGGGCGTGGTTAAGCGCTACGGAACCTTCACTGCCGTCAACGGGATCGACCTCACCGTGCCCAGGGGGGAGATCTTCGGATTCCTGGGCCCCAACGGCGCCGGCAAAACCACCACCATCCGCATGATCGCGGGGGTGCTCCAGCCCTCGAACGGGCGTATCGAAATCGGGGGAGACGACCTGGCTACGAACCCGGTGGGCGCCAAGTCACGCATCGGCTACATCCCCGACAGGCCGTTCCTGTACGAGAAGCTCTCGGGCGGGGAGTTCCTACGGTTCGTCGCGGGCCTATGGGGCAAGGACGAAACCGCTTCCGAACAGCGGGTCGAGGGGCTGCTCGACCTCTTCAGCCTCAGCGAGTGGCGTGAGGAGCTGATCGAGAGCTATTCGCACGGCATGCGACAGAAGCTCCTGATCACGTCGGCTCTGATCCACCAGCCCGAGTTGATCGTGGTGGACGAACCCATGGTCGGGCTGGACCCCAGGTCGGCCCGAATCCTCAAGGATCTGTTGCGGGCGTTCGTGGACTCCGGGGGCACGGTCTTTCTGTCCAGCCACACGCTGGAGGTGGTCGAGGCGGTGTGCGACCGCATCGCCATCATCCGGGAGGGCGATATCATCGCCCAGGGGACCATGGGCGACCTCCGAAACCAGGTCGATGCCGGAGAGGCTCACCTGGAGGAGATCTTCCTGAAGATGACGGGGAACGAGGATATGGCCAACGTGGTGGCCAGCCTCCAGGGCGCGTGAACGGAACCACCGTGAGTGGGTTGGGGGTTCTGGGGATTCTCCGCCCCAAGGTCCGATCCAAGGTGAATCGGGCGCGCGGGGAGCGCGGTGGGTTCGGAAAGTTGCTCCTCCTGGGATTCATCGGGCTCGTCTTCTGGGCCCTCATCTTCGGCGTCATCTTCCGGATGTTGCTGTATTTTCGGGGTACTCAAGGGATAGGCGACCTGCTGGCGAGCAAGCTCTTGGGAATCGCTTTGCTCACTTTTCTCTTGATCCTGCTCCTCTCGAACGTAATTACAGCGCTCTCCACGTTCTTCCTGTCGAAGGACCTGGAACTGTTGATGGCTGCCCCGGTCGACCCGCTCAGGCTTTATGGCGCGCGCCTCACCGAGACGATTGTCGCTTCTTCGTGGATGGTGGCGCTTTTGACGGTGCCGTTACTTGCCGCGTATGGCGTGGTGTATGGCGCCGGGATCAGCTTCTATGCGCTCGCCGTCGCGTCCCTGATCCCGTACCTGGTGCTTCCGGCGGTACTCGGCACCGCCGTTACGCTGATATTGGTCAACGTCTTTCCGGCTAGAAGGACACGAGATCTGCTCGCACTCATGGGTCTTTTGGCCGCCGCCGCTGTAGTGACCCTGTTCAGATTCCTCAAGCCTGAACGGCTCATGAGGCCGGAAGAATTCCGTGACCTTGTGGACTTCATGGCCGTGCTGCGGACTCCGACATCGCCGTGGCTCCCGAACGAGTGGGTGACCGAGGCCTTGATGTCGCACCTGAACGGGTTCTTCGATCCGTTTCCGTTCTTCCTGCTTTGGAGCACGGCCGCCGCGTTTTTCGTTGGTGGTGCATGGCTGCACCACCGTTCTTTCAATACCGGCTTCACCCGGGCCCAGGAGGGGGCCCAGCGGAAGGAAGGGCGTAAGCGTTCACGGTTGGCGGATCGGCTGTTCTCCGGAGCGAGTCCACAGGTGCGCGAGTTCGTCGCGAAGGAGATCCGGGTCTTCTTCCGAGACGCCACTCAGTGGTCCCAATTGCTCCTATTAGGAGTGCTGGTGGTGGTCTACGTCTACAATATCGAGGTGCTTCCCCTCTATACCGGCGAGCAGATTTCGTTCTTCCTGATCAATGTCGTGTCTTTCTTGAATCTTGGACTTGCGGGGTTCGTCGTTGCCGCGATCGCGGCCCGCTTCGTATTCCCGGCCATGTCGATCGAAGGACGCATGATGTGGCTGCTCCGGTCGTCTCCGCTCGACATCAAGACCCTATTTTGGGCCAAGTACTGGGTGGGCACGATCCCACTGTTACTGGTCTCGATTCCGCTCATCGTTCTGACCAATATCATTCTTGACGCCCTGCCACTGATTATGGGCATCACGACGGTCGCGATGATTGGGATTACGTTTGCGATTACCGCTCTGGCTTTGGGGTTCGGTGCCCTCTTTCCGAATTTTGAGACCGAGAATACGGCTGAGATACCGACCTCGTTCGGTGGCCTATTGTTCATGATGGCCGCCGTGACCTACCTGGTGGGAGTGGTCGGCATGCTCGCGTGGCCCGTCTACCTCGTGCTCGCTGCCGGCATCCGGGACGGCGATCCAACCAGCGCTGGTATCGTGCCCCTGATTCTGGGAGGTACGGGAGCGGCACTGCTCACCGTGGTCGCGGTAGTGCTGCCGCTGAGGGCGGGTGTGCGGAAGGTACGCCTCCAAGAGTAGGAGTCGGGGTGTGAACGCTGGCTTGTACCCTATGCGGGCGTTAGTCTGACAACGGCCTATTCCTCTAACGATGCATAGCGGTGCTCGACCATGCTCGATGCCATCAAGTCGTTTTTTGGTTCCTCGATGGCGCCGGATCCTCAGCAGGAAGCGGTGCCTGAACAAGACATCCGACTCGCGGCGTGCGCTCTTCTGTTGGAGCTGGCCCATGCGGACGAGGAGTTTACGGAAGACGAAGCCCAGCACTTGGAGGGGGCGATCGGGAGGCAGTATGGCCTGGATCAAGATCAGGCGGCCGAGCTTATTGCGCTCGCCGAGCAGGAGCGAGCCCACGCCGTCGATCTTTGGCAGTTCACCAAGTTGATCAAGGAAAACTATTCGCTCGGCCAGAAGATGGTGCTCGTGGAGGTGATGTGGGGTCTCGTCTACTCGGACGGCGAACTCTCGAACCGAGAGGAGTACCTGATGCGCAAAGTATGCAGGCTCCTCGACATCGCGCCCGGGTACTTGGCCGATGTGCGCAAGCGCCTCCGTGCCGAGACCGGAGACGCGTCCGAGACGGCCGCCGACCGCATCGATTGAGGCCGCCATTGAAGACGGAAACCGGTGCCGCCATATTCTCTTGGCGGTGCTGGGCTTTCGAACGCTTACGAGGAACGACATGAACTTGCTCCCAGGTGGATATACTTTTACCAACATCGTCTTCTGGACGGTGGTCGCCATGATCGCAGTAGGGACCAACGTGGTGCCGATGATGCTCTCCGTGGGCCTCGTCCTGCTTTTCCTGGAGTCCATCGGGAAGGCCTAGA
>JBGMRK010000085.1:0-5107 GCA_048061375.1 Longimicrobiales bacterium
ATCCGGCCCAGAACAACTCGTTCAAGGCGCTCAATCGCGCGTGGAACGAGGGCGCCAAGGTGCGGATTCAGCCGGGCTCGGACGGATCCAGTGCGCGCTATCTCGTAACCGGGCTTTCGGATTCATCGGCGCGACAGATGGTGGCGGACTTCGCGCTTCAGGCCACCAGGACCGGCACCGCCGGAACCGAAATCGCTCGGCCACGCCTCGGAGTGTATCGTCCTTGGGCGGCCTCCATGGATGAGGGATGGACCCGCTGGCTCCTGGAGCGATACGACTTCCAGTTCAGCAACATCAGAAACGCCGACGTCCGCGCGGGGCGGCTCGGCGATCGATTCGACGTGATCCTGATCGCGGACATTCGGTCGCGCACGATCATGACCGGATCGCCCAAAGGCAGCGTGCCGCCTCGCTACGCCGGAGGCATCGGCCCGGAGGGCGTGCGGGAGCTGGACGCGTTCGTGAGAGGCGGCGGGACGCTAGTGACGATCAATAGATCGAGCGAGTTCGCCATCGAGCAGCTCCATCTGCCTGTCCGGAACGTCATCGCCGACCTCGACCGGCAGGAGTTTTTTCTGCCGTCATCCATCGTCGAGATGGAGGTGGATTTCTCTCACCCGGTCATGGGCGGAATGGAGCCCAAATCGAAGATCATCGTGGACGGGAGCCCTGTCTTCACGGTAGAGGACGACTTCGAGGGCCAGGTGCTGGCCAAGTACAGCTCCGAGGGTTCGCCGCTACTCTCCGGGTATCTGCTGGGTGAGGAGCACGTGAAGGGGTACGCGACGGCGATAGATGTCCAGCATGGTGACGGTCACGTGGTCCTGTTGGGCATGCGCCCGCAGTGGAGGGGTCAGCCGTTCGACAACTTCCGCATCCTGTTCAACTCGGTGCTCTACTCGAGGGAGGTGGCCGCGGCGGTCACTCCCACCACGGACTTCTGGGAAGCGCCGGATGAGGTTGAGGATGCACACGGGGAAGAGGACGAGATTCCCGATGAGGGCGGTGGGCGCCGGGGCCGGCGCGGAGGTGGCCCCGGCTGATCGGCTCGCGGTCAGAGGGGGGGACGTTGTAAGGCGTAGAGCCGGACGAATTCCACGCCCATCTCATCGACGTAGAGGGTGAGTAGGTAGTCTCTGCCGATTTCCAGCACCCTGGTGCGGAGCGGCGTGCTGATTCGCCCGAGTACATGGCCATCGGGGCTGAAGACCGTCCACCGGGGCGTGTCCTCGCCGGGAGCGAGGTAGTCCGCGGCCCAAAGGTTTCCCAACCGATCGATTTGAAGGTCGTTATATGCGGGAAACGTCTTTGGAACCGGCAGCTCCTCGAGCAGTTGCCGTAAGGCGCGCCGTTCGTTGTCCGAATCTGCGTCCTCCGCCACCTGCTCTTCGATGTAGCCCCGCACGTCGGCATCCGTGACGGGCCGAAGTGGCGCGGCGAGCCTGAAGATTCGGCGCAGTCGCCCGGAACCGTCGTACGCACGCACGTCGTAGGTGTCTCCGAAAGCGATGTAAAGCCGGTCGCCCGCAGCCGACGCCACCGTGTTTCGGCCGAAGGGTATAGTTCGCGCCATGAAGCTTGTGCCGCTGACTTCCGCATACATCTCCAGGGCGGGGAAATCACCGAATAGGGTCACGGCCTCGCCGGTCCTCGACACGCTGGCGTAGAGCGACTTGGCACGATAAAGGCCCGTCGGAAATCCGACGTCAGAGCTGAAGGACGCACCCCCACCATATACGATGCTCCCCTCGGCCATGATGCCCAAGGGGATGGGGTAACCGCCGGCCTCCTGCACCGCGAACGATCGTGCGAAGCCGTCGTCTACGGATACGATGGAAATGCGGCGTAGGTCGAGGTCGTGGATCACGAGCGAATCGGGCTCGTATGTGCCGGCAAGCCGGGGCGCCCTGAACTCACCTGGACCGTCGCCGTCGGCTCCGAATCCGTGGTGGAACCGGCCGTCTGCGCCGTAGACGCGCACCTCCTGGCTCCCGCTGTTGACCACCGCTATTCGGCCGTCCGGAAACCGGCGCGCTCCGGCGATCCGGAAGAACTGGTACTCGGGGCTGCCCGCCAGCGTGCCGATAGCGAGAGAGGGTTGGTCTGCTACCGACCATCCCGCTTGGGCGGCGTCGAGGTCCACGGCGCTTTCGACGATCACGATTCCCGCGCTGTCTCGCTCGGTCCACGTGACGGCGGGGTCGGCTTCGAGTGCGCACCCGGCCAGCGTTGTTGCGACGAGGGTGTAGGCCCATCGCTTCTTCTGCGTGACCACGACTCGCGCCTCCGATGGTAGAGTGGTGTGCGGCGCGTCCGAACATGTTGATCCACTCCGCGACCGTTATGGTTGCCCTGCGGAGGGCTCGACTCCTAGGTCGGCTGTACTTCTTGAGCAGCCTTCCAGGCTTGCTACCCTCGGTCTCCTGTCCGTATGGTCGGGGTTCCGGAAGTCGACGCTCAGCCAGGGGGAAGCATGGATCGCAGAGGATTCCTCAAAGCCGGAGCCTTCGCTGGGATCGCGAGCACCGGCGCCGCGTCTCGGCTCTCGGCGGAGGATTATGCACCGGGACTCGAGTGGCTCTCGTCCCGCCCAAACCTCCGCGCCGATGGGACCCTTCGCCTCAGCGCCAACGAGAACCCGCTCGGCATTTCGCCCGGCGCGCGTGAGGCGGTCATCGAGGCGATCGGCGACGCCAACCGCTACCCCGATTTTCGGCAGGAGGAACTCATCTCGCGGTTGGCGGAGCGCTACGATCTCCGGCCCGATAACGTATATCTGGGCGCCGGCTCCACCGAGATCCTCCAGATGGCGGTGCAGGCCCTCGCCTCCTCAGGCCGACCTCTGATCGTTGCGGAGCCGACCTTCGAGGATGTGCCTGGTTACCGGAGACCGTTTCCGTACCGCTTCGTGACCGTTCCGCTCGATTTCCGCTACGCGCACGACCTGGTGCGGATGCGGGAAGAATCCGAAAGATCGAGCCGGCCTTCGGTGGTGTACATCTGCAATCCCAACAACCCCACCGGCTCGATCACTCCGAGCGCGGAGGTCGACGCTTGGATCCAAGATGCGCCCGAGTCCGTGTTCTTCATCGTCGACGAAGCGTACTACGAGTTCGTGGACGACGCATCGTACTGGTCGGCGTTAGGCTGGGTCGAGAGGCGGCCCAACGTACTCGTGACGCGCACCTTCTCGAAGATCTTCGGCATGGCCGGGCTCCGCATCGGATACGGACTGGCCCACGAGGATACGGTGGCGCGCTTCAGGGAGTTCCAGAGCAACAACAGCACGACGCAACTGTCCGCGGCGGCGGCTCTCGCCTCGCTCGACGACGACGAGTTCGTCGCGAACAGCCTGGAGTCCAATCGTGCCGCCCGTGCCGTTGTTCACCGGACGTTGGACGAGTTGCGTCTCGGGTACGTGCCGAGCCACACCAACTTCATCATGCACGAGATTCGGGGCGACCTCCCCACCTACATCGCTCGCTTTCGCGAACAGGGGATCTCGGTTGGCCGTCCGTTCCCGCCTATGCTGGGCTACAACCGACTGTCCCTCGGCACCGAGGACGAAATGGGACGGTGGGCGGAGACGATCCGGTTTTTCCGCGCGCGCGGCTGGGCGTAGGCGTCGTCGCCGGGTCGGCCTGCCGCGCGATCACTGCATCGCGCCCGGCGGCGGCATGGTCAGGAGCGCGGCGTAGAGGTCGATGCCGTACCAGAGGTTGCGAACCCGTAGGTTTTCGTCGGCGGCGTGCTGGTTGTCGTCGTGGTTGGCGATGGGCACGACCACGGCCGGCTGGTTCATGATCTCGGTGAACAGGTAGAGCGGAAGCGACCCCCCCAGAGCCGGAACCACCACCAGGCCTTTCTCACCCGCCGCCTCCCGAACGGCCGTCACGAGTTGCCGCGCGATGGGCAGGTTCATGTCGGTCCGGGCCGCGCGGTAGCCACCTCCGTGTATCACCTTGGCGATCTTGGGGTAGCGCCGCCGGGTCTCCATGTCGGGGTCTTCCCGCACCACGTGGTAACCCTGGGCGCGGATGTGGGCCTCCACAAGATCGCGCATCTGCGCCGGGTCGTTGCCTTTCACCAGTCGGATTCCGAGTGAGGCCGTCGCCGTGGCCGGGATCACGTTCCGGGCCCTGGCGCCCACGTTGCCGCTCTCCAGTCCGCGCACCGTCAGGGAAGGGAGGAGGAGGCGCTCGGCCAAGGACTGCGGCTCACCTTCGGTGCGGGCCAGGCCAAGCTCGTGCTTCAGCTCTTCGTCCCAAGGAGGAAGGTTGGCCAGCGCTTCGCGTTCGGCGGGCCCGAGCGGCTCGACCGTGTCGTAGAATCCGTCCACCAGTACCGTGCCGTCTTCTGCCTTCATACTCGCCAGGAGTCGGGCCAGCATCTGCCCGGGCACCGGAGCCCAGTTGCCGTAGTGGCCGCTGTGCAGGGGGCGAGAGGCGCCGTAGACGGTGACCTCCATTTCGGTCACACCGCGCACACCGAAGGTGAGGAGAGGACGGCCGCTCTGGTGCACGGGACCGTCGAAGAACAGCCAGATATCGATCGAGTCCAGCCGGTCACGGTAACGTTCCAGGTACCGACCCAGGCGGCGCGATCCCGCTTCTTCCTCTCCCTCGAAGAAGAAGATCAAGTTTGACGTGGGCGTCACGCCGCCTTCCTGGAAGGCCGAGAGCACCGGGAGTAGAGCGCCGAGCGGTGCTTTGTCGTCACCGGCGGACCGGGCATAGATCACCCACTCGAGGTCGATCGGCTCGCCGTCCGCCGGGAGGGGCCGCTCTCGTCCACCCTCTTGCATGAGTCGGGTGTAGAGCGTCGGCTCCCAGGCGCCGTGTGTCCACCGGCGCTCGTCCACGGGCTGCCCGTCGTAGTGGATGTAAATCCCGAGCGTGCGCGTGGCCCCTGGAACGAGCAGCTCTCCGTACACGATGGGCGGCACCCCCGGTAGCTCGAGCAACTCCGCCTTCACGCCGCGGCGCTCCAACTCCGAGCGGATGTACTCCGCGTTTCGGCGAATGCCCACCGAGTCGCTTGCGTTGTTCGGGATGGCGAGGAGCTCTGCGAAGTTGCGGATGATCGCGGGGCCGTGCGCCTCACGATA
>JBGMRK010000085.1:5207-9754 GCA_048061375.1 Longimicrobiales bacterium
GAAGTGATCAAAGGGTGCCCTCATGATCGACCTGCGCAGCGACACCGTGACCCGGCCGACGACGGCCATGCGCGAGGCCATGGCCCAGGCCGAAGTGGGCGACGATCTCTATGGTGACGACCCCACCGTCAACGCCCTCGAGGCATGCGTCGCCGACATCCTCGGCAAAGAGGCTGCGGTCTACATGCCTACCGGGACCATGACCAACCAGGTGGCGTTGAGGGTCCACACGGAACACGGCGACGAAGTGCTCATGGACGTGAACGCCCACCTCGTGCGATACGAAGGTGGGGCACCCGCCGCCCTCTCGGGCCTCACGGTACGACCGTTGATGGGGACGCGTGGGATCTTCACGGCCGAGGACGTGAACGCGGCTATGAACTCGCCTCACCCGTTCGTGCCACAGCGGGCGACTCCCCCGCAGCGCCTGCTGTGCGCCGAGAACACGCACAATGTGGGCGGGGGATCGGTGTGGTCCCTCGATGGCCTGGTCGAGGCGGCGGAGGCCGGCCGATCCCATGGGTTGAGCGTTCACCTCGACGGAGCCCGGCTGTGGCACGCTTCGGTGGCGTCCGGAACGCCGGAGCGCGATTACGCGGCGCCGTTCGACAGCGTGAGCGTTTGCTTTTCCAAGGGTCTCGGCGCTCCGATCGGCTCGGCTCTCGCCGGAAGCGCCGCGTTCGTGGAACGGGCGCGGCGTTTCAAACAGGTCTTCGGTGGGGGCTTCAGGCAGGCAGGGATCGTCGCGGCCGGCGCGCTTCACGCGCTCGAGCACCACAGAGATCGCTTGGCCGAAGACCACCGCAACGCCCGTTCGCTCGCCGAGGGTCTCGCCTCGATCGAGGGCATCTCGGTGGAGCCCGCCTTGGTCGAGACCAACATCGTCCGCTTCGACGTAGAGGTCATGCCGGGAGGGGAGTTCGTAGATCGATGTTTCGAGGGGGGCGTCCACCTCTTTCCGGGCGGTAAGCGCACGGTGCGTGCCGTGACCCATCTCGATGTCACGGCCGAGCAGGTCGAGCGGGCCCTCGACGTCATGCGGAGCGTGATCCAGGAATTCGGAATTTAGCTCGACGGGTCGTCCAGACCTGGCTCGAGATGCGCGATCAGGCCGAAGGCTAGAGGTCGAGCAGGCTCAGCTCCGTCAGGGTACGATGGTGATCTTCCTACCCACCGTCATGGCTTCGCGCCCCGCGAGTTGAATCTCGACCGTGAGCGTATAATCTCCCGGCTCGACATCCGGCAAGTTCAACTCGACAGACCGGAACACGGTGCCCAACACGTCGGGGCCCGCCTCCTCCCAGCTCATGACGACCGGGTTGTCCGGCTCGAGGACGCGGAAGAACCGGCCGGCGCGTTGAAGCAGGCTCAACCCACCGTCGTCGATTCCGATCCGCACCTGAGCGCTCTCCCCGATCGCGAGGCCGTAGAGTTCCCAAGCGACCTTGAACCGCTCACCGGCGGGAATCCGGATGGCCGCCATGGCCGAGGGAATGGCCTCAGCCAGGGTTTCCGGATTCGGCCCGCCGCCCTTCAGAATGAGAAGGTCGGAGACAGAGGCCAGACCGAACGGCAACTCCTCCTGCCACAGGCCGTACCGGTCACGCCAAGCCTTCTCTTGGTCGGGGCTGAACGCCTCGACTCCCACGATGTAACGCCCGTTCGGCACCTGTAGCTGGAACGCCCCTTCCGGACCCTCGCCACGGACCTCATGGCGTTCCGCCGTGTTCTCGTCGATCAGGAAGAGCCCCGACACGACGGGTGCATCCACTTCAGGCTCCTCCGGAACGAACGGTTCCGCCACCTCGTTGGATCCGAACGGGTTGGACCGCCGTTGGCGGTCCTCACGGCTCACGTTCCGCCGTGCGCGCAGGTCGATGATTCCAGTGTTGCGGGTCGCGCGCGTCGCCCGTCGCTCCTCGGGGACCTCCGGGGCGAATGCCCCCACGACAAGCAGGGAATCGCCACGACGGAATCGGGCCACCTGCGTGTCGAGTGCGTTCAGGTCTCGAGCATAAGGGGGCGCATATCCCGTGTGGGGCTTCGCCTGCTCCAGCTCCCAAGTGCCGTCCGGAACATCCGAGGGTGAGAGGAGGGCGGGGCCCGGCGGCATGAACTCCTGTCCCTTCGGGTCATGGCGGCCCACGATCGAGCGCGTGTCCTGGAGGCTAGCGGTGGGAATGCTACGACGGCGCTCCCAAGCCTTCTCGGCACCGTAGCGTAGCGTGAGTTGAGCGATATCATCCCCCCACTCCACTCCATAGGCGTTCGCGGCCTCACCGCGAATCCGTATCAGGACTTGGCGGGAGTACTGTTCAGTCTTGCGATCATTCCCGTCCACGAGGTAGAGCGGGTCGGCAAGCAGCCACAGGCGATCCCTCATACGCTCCTTGTCCGTCGCTTTTTCGAAGGTGTCCATTCCTTCGTCGTCCAACAGGTAGGTAGGTGCCTGCCAATCAGCGGCCACATCGGGAGGCATCTTGGCGATGGCTTGGTCGAAGATCGCGGCGGCCTCTATCCATTTGCCGGTCTGGTTCCGCATCGTCGCCACCAGGGCGGTGCACCACCAACTCTCACCTCCACCGCACTCCTGGGCGAGTCGTTCGGCCTTGTCCCAGTCGCCGACCTCACTCATGTAGTAGACACGCTGTCCCAAGACCCATTCATCGCCGGGGATCTCGCGGGCGATGTTAGCGAGATCGCGCAGCACCCGCACACGGGCCATGCCGAACTCTATCGGCTCCTCGGGCACCTGCCATTCGCCGGATTCCTCGCCGCCGAACCGTAGGCAGAAGCGGCCCACCAGGTCGTCGCAGCCACGGCCGCCCGTCCCGAGTTCCGGAGGGATCCGCTCTTCGCGGTAGCGCTCGAAGCGAGCCTGCACATCCTTTGCCTTGGCCAGAAGCTCGAGCGAGTCAGCCTCGGAGATCTGTGCCTCGACCGAGTGTGGCCCTCCCAGCATCAATGCTCCCGCTGCCCCAAACGCCAGCATGAATCGCAATTTTCCCTGCAGTCTCATTCCCCGCTCCCGTGCAAGACGGATGGCCCTGGTGCCGCGAGGCGGCCCGCTCCGGTTCATCGAGCCGCTCTCCTTAGAGGCCTAGGCACTCCGTTGTGTTAACCGTCGGACGTTCGTATCAGCCGTGGTAGGAAGGCAATACACAGACACGGTATGCCGGGTCCCATGGATATGTCGGAGGGGCCACGATGTGAGGCACGCTCGTGGTCGAGAAGTATTCGCGCGCTTCCCCCAGGCACCTGTCGGCGGATCAACTACGAATCCTATAATAGCCGTGCGGCATGAGATTTCACTCCGGGGGGGACCCATGAAGACCGTCTTGATAACGGGTGCGAGCAGGGGGATCGGCTTCGAGACCGCGTTGGCCTTCGGCCGGGCCGGCCACCGCGTCCACGCGACCATGCGAGACCCGGTCCGAGCTCCCCAGCTCGGGGCGGTGGCCGCGAGCGAGGGACTACCGATCTCAGTCTCGGTCATGGACGTCGATTCAGACGAGTCGGTTCGAGATGCGATCGGCCATGTCCAGAAGGACAGTCCGATCGACATCCTCGTGAACAACGCTGGCATTGAGCGGCGGGGCACGATGGAGGAGCTGGATCTCGCCGACTTCCGTGCGGTGATGGAGACCAACTACTTCGGCGCTCTGCGTTGCATGCAGGCCGTGCTGCCCGACATGCGTGCCCGCGAGAGCGGTTGCGTCATCAATGTCACGTCGGTGGCGGGTCGCATCAGCTCCTCACCGTTGGGCCCGTACGCGGCGTCCAAGTTCGCGCTGGAGGCCATGAGCGAGGCGGTGGCCCAAGAAGTGAAGGCGTTCAACGTCCGCGTGGCGGTCGTCCAGCCGGGAATCATCGACACCGGGATGGCGCGAGCGATCTCTGGGGTGCTGCAACCCTCCATCTACCCGCAGGAGCGCCGCCTGGCCAACATGTTCGTGGCCTCGCTCGAATCTCCCACTGGGCCTTCGCTGGTCGCAGAGAAGATCCTCGATATCGTAGAGAGCGGCACAGGGCAGCTTCGGCACCCCGTGGGCCCCGACGCCCAGGGGTTCCTCGACTGGCGCGCCTCGCTGAGCGACGAAGAGTGGGTCGATTGGTGGGGGGTCGCTGACGACGACGCCTGGTACGACGCGGTCGAGCGCGATCTCGGCCTGGATGCGCGGCCGGCGGGGGGTAGAGGCGCGGCCTCCGCAGCCTACCAACGGGCCGGCACCCCCACTAACTTGGTAGTCGCCCCGAAAAAGGGGTGACCCGAGGGGCCATAGCTCAGTTGGGAGAGCGCCGGCTTTGCAAGCCGGAGGTCGCCGGTTCGAGACCGGCTGGCTCCACTGGTGGGACACGAGGCCCCGCAAGGCTTTCCGGCCCTGCGGGGTTTCTGTCTTTTTTCCACTGGTAAGCTGCGGTGACAGTGGTGGTGACAGAATCCGGAAAAAAAAGAGTCATCGCGTGACACGGCCTTGTTGCATGGCTCCGAACTGAGGGCAGATCCCCCGTCCCCCGAGCGTAGATCACTCCACGCGGTAGCTGTC
>JBGMRK010000086.1:0-3153 GCA_048061375.1 Longimicrobiales bacterium
AACCTCCGAAGGACTCGAAAACCAGAGGTCGCCGTGGAGGCGTAGAAGCTCCACGGCGCCATCACCAAACTCGCGAGTCCCACCGCGATTCTGCTGCCGCCCAGCGGAGGACGGACCCGCCCGCGGCACAAACCCCGCACGCATCCGCTGGGCGATGCTCCTCGCACGAATCTATGGCGTGCTGCCTTTGCTCTGCCCGGCCTGTGCCGGCCCGATGAGGATCCTCGCCCGACGAGTTCGGAGAGTGACGGCCCGCGTCCGTCCACAGTCCACAATCCTACCTCCTCTGGCTCGTCTACCACCGCACGCCATACCTTGCATTCTGGACCCAAAGGGCCGTTGGCATACTTATCTGAGAATCCTCGACGCTTCCGATTTCACGGGGGATCCTGAGGTCATCAGTTCTGTGGCGATCCGGAAGATGAATCTGGAACTGGAGCGCGGGTCCCGAGGCGTTGGTGCATGGCTCATGGTATTAGTTTCGAGGTGCTATGATGCCCGCGGACTATGTTGAAGGTTCGGTCAGCGAGGCGATCTCCACCGCGAGGAAATGATGATCGAAACGACTGAACTGGTCGAGATTATCGAGTGCTACAAGGCGGATGAAGAGTCCGTCTACAACACCTGGTTCGTCGGCGCTGAGGAGCGGCTAAAGGCGTTTCGTGCCATCCGGCGCGGCGTCCGAGACACGGTCGACAGCATCGTGGAGGGGAGCTTCGGCAGCGATTTCAGGGGTTCGCCACTTGAAGTGGTGCTCGCGGCCATAACCGAACAGAAGCAAGTTTTCGCTGGCGCTGCCCACGCCTTCTACTGGAAGCCGAAGCTCCGCATCCCCGACATCTACGAGAATCAGGACAACAAGCGCAGGTTCGGTGCATTCCTTGAGGCCTGCCTTGCGGCGACAAGGGAAGAGCAGGTGCTGGCTGAAATGAGCCGCCTCGCGTCTCCCGCGATCAAGGGGCTCGGGCCAGCCGTCGCGAACATTGTCTATTTCCTGCATCCGACGCTCGTGTCGCCTTCCAACACAGCGATTCTCAACGGATTCAACGTCTTGTTCGGCGACAAGCTGAAACTTGGATCGTGGCCGAGCTATCTGGCTATGCGCGAGGCCATCGTGGGGGTGAATGCCCAACCTGAGATCCGAAACCGGCTCTCCAAGGACCTGGGTGCGTTCGCCGGGTTGCTGTTCGAGATCGGATCGGGGCGGTTGCTGGTGTCCGGCAATGTGGACGCCGTGCTTCAGGTCGAACGAAAGAAGGCGGAGAAGGCCGCGCTGCGCCGACACAAGCAGGTCCTGGATGAAGGAAAGGAAGAGTCGGAACACACCAGGATCCAGTACCTCCTGATCCGAATCGGGATTGCCCTCGGCCTTGACGTGCACGTAGCCCGCAACGACCGGCACCGTTCCCACGACGGAGAGTCCTTCGCCATGCACACGATTCCCGGGCTTCCGCCGAGAGACTGGTGTCGCGAAGTGATGGATACGGTGAGCCTGATCGATGTGATCTGGTTGAGGCCTCGGTCCGGGGAGCTCGTGGCCGCGTTCGAGGTGGAGAAGAGCACTTCCATCTACTCCGGGATTCTGCGTTTGGAGGATCTGGCGCGCTCCATTCCCGCGTGCGAGTGCGACCTCTACATCGTGGCACCGGATCGGCGGGAGAAGGAGGTCATGGCGCAACTGAGGCGCCCCGCCTTCCGAGATGACCTCGCCGACATCTCCCTACGCTACATCTCCTTCGGGGATCTCTGCGAGAATCACGATGGGCTTTGTAGATTGGGCGAGGACCACACGATCTTGAGGAAGATCGCTCGCGGGAATGTGTCGGCGTAAGGCGCTAGACAGAAAACTGCGCCTATCCACAGTCCTACCTCCTCTGGCTCGTCTACCACCGCACGCCATACCTTTCGTTCTGGACCCAAAAGGCCTTTGGCATACTCAACCTTTGGGCCTCGAGGGATAGACCATGCCGAACAAGTGGAACGACCGGTACGCCGCTGAAGGCTATTTCTATGGGCGGGAGCCGAATGACTTCCTGGTCTCGGTGGCCGAAAAGATCCCGCCCGGCCCTGTGCTGTGCGTCGCCGAAGGCGAAGGTCGCAACGCGGCCTTCCTCGCCCAGGGCGGCTGGGCGGTCACGGCCGTCGATATTTCAGAGGTGGGCCTGAGCAAAGCCAGGAACCTGGCCGCCGAGCGTGGCCTTCAGATCACGACCGTGGTCGCGGACCTGGCCGAATTCGAAATCGAGCAAGGAGTTTGGAGCGGGATCGTATCTGTGTGGGCGCACCTGCCGCCCGAGGTCCGGGTACCTCTTCATGCCGCGTGCGTGAGGGGACTGGCTCCCGGAGGAGTGTTCGTGCTCGAGGCGTATCGACCCGAGCAGCTCGACCTCGGCACCGGAGGTCCGCCTCGGGCGGAGTTGATGATGGACCGTGAGTCGCTCACGAGGGAGCTCGCCGGCCTCGAGTTGGAGATCGCGCGTGAAGTCTGTCGTGATATTTCGGAGGGATGCGGGCATCAGGGACCCAGCGCCACTGTACAGGTGCTCGGAGTCCGGAAAGCGTGACCGACATGAGCGAGAACTCAGGCGGCGTGAGCGAGCGCAGACAGCGGGTCGTCGAGGACCTGATGGAGCACTTCGCGAACGACGTCATGGACCTGTCCGAGTTCGAGCGCCGGCTCGACGTGGCCAACGGCTCGAAGTCCCTGGAGGAACTCAACGCGCTTCTCGCCGACCTGCCCACGTCCGGCGCGGTGATGAGGCGCTCGAAGCTCACGCCCGCGCGGGGTGGATCAGCGGTGGTGGTTTCATCGGAGGACGTGCGGGCTCATAGCCTGATGATTGCCGTGCTCGGTGGCACAGGCCGAAAGGGCCGCTGGGTGCCGGCCCGAAGGAATACGGCCATTGGCATCATGGGTGGCGTTCAACTCGATTTTCGAGAGGCCATGCTGGGTCCCGGTGTGACTGAGGTGTCCCTCTTCGCGTGCATGGGAGGAATGGAGATCATCGTGCCGCCGGAGATGGCGGTTGAAGTAGACGGCATGGCGATCCTGGGCGGCTTCGAGAGCGAGACCGACACCGTGCTCAATCGGGACCCTGATCAGCCACTCCTCAGGATCAAGGGTTTCTTTGTTCTGGGCGGGGCGGAGATCGC
>JBGMRK010000086.1:3253-4459 GCA_048061375.1 Longimicrobiales bacterium
GCGGGCCGCCGCGGCGTGGACATGGGCCCCTCCGCGCTTCGTATCGCGGGACTGACCTCCACCGTGGAGTCGTTGGGCTACAACGTGATGGAGGTCGGCACGGTCACCGCGTGTGGCCCGGAGACGGTGAGCCAGGGCGAAAGCAGCGCCAAGTATCTGGCGGAGATCATCCGCGTCTGCAAGGAAGTGGGCGCGATGACGCTGCTCGGGCTCGAGAAAGGGTGTTTCCCGCTCATACTCGGAGGTGATCACTCGCTCTCTGCCGGCTCGACCGCCGGGCTCGCCGCGCACTATCGCAAGCGCGGCGATTCGATTGGGCTACTCTGGGTCGACGCCCACACCGACATGAACACCCCCGAGACCACTCCCAGTGGCAATGTCCATGGGATGCCGCTCGCAGCGCTGATCGGCCGTGGGCCTCCAGCCCTCACGGATCTCATGGGACCCGGGCCCGCCGTCTACCCCGAGCACGTGGTGGTCATCGCTGCGCGGGAACTGGATGTGCGCGAGAAGGACGCCGTGAAAGAAGCAGGCGTTCGCGTTATCACGATGAGCGAGATCGATGAACGCGGCTTGAGTGACTGCATCGACGAGGCGTTGGCTAGGCTGACTGACGGCACCGCGGGATTCCATGTGTCGCTGGACCTCGACAGCATCGACCCGATGAGGGCCCCGGGTGTCGGGACGCCGGTGGCCGGTGGACTGACGTACCGGGAAGCGCACCTCATCTGCGAAAAAATCGCACGTACGGGCAAGCTTCTCGGGCTCGAGGTGGTCGAGCTCAACCCGGTCCAGGACCTCGAGAACCGGACCGCGCGGTTGGCGGTCGGGCTTGTGGCCAGCGCACTGGGAAAGACGATCCTTTAATCAATTGGTGGCATGAACGACGACCGCACTGGCATCGGACACTTTATGCATAACGCTTTGCGCATCTGGGCGGGGTTCTTCTTCTGGATGCACGGGGTGCAGAAGCTCTTTGGGGTCCTGGGTTGGGAGGATGCGGTAGAGTTTGGGACGAGGATGGGCACGGCGGGGCTTCTGGAATTCTTTGGCGGGATCTTGATCATCCTGGGGCTCTTTACTCGCCCGGTGGCGCTCATTTTGGCCTTGGAGATGGTGTTGGCCTACTACTGGGTCCACCTTCCACGTTCGCTCTGGCCCATCATGAACGGTGGCGAAAAGAGTGTGCTCTTCATGGCCATATTC
>JBGMRK010000086.1:4559-9694 GCA_048061375.1 Longimicrobiales bacterium
TCGTAGGCCGCCTTGAGGTCCTCGGCGATCTCGTACGGGTGCCGACCCTCGATCTGATGCCGCTCCAGCATCCAGACCAAGTTCCCATCCTTGAATAGGGCGACGGCTGGGGATGAGGGTGGATAGCCCGTGATGTACTCGCGTGCACGCTCGGTCGCCTCGAGATCCTGTCCGGCGAACACGCTCACCAGCACGTCGGGCGTATTCTCCTGTTGGAGCGAAAACGCGACAGCGGGCCTCATGGACCCAGCCGAACAGCCACACACGGAGTTCACGGCAAGCAACGTCGTGCGCGACGCGTTGCCCAGCACCTCATCCACCTCTTCGGCGGAGAGCAGTTCTCTAAAGCCAATGCGGACCAGGTCCTCGCGCATCGGCGCCAACATCAACTCGGGATACGGCATGTCGAGTACTCCTGGGTTGAAAACGTGCCCTCCATGACGACGGAGTGCACCAGATCCAGGGCTACCCTATGTGGCTTGCCTCGGTTCCCAGCACCCGTCACTTTCCTTATGAAGGAGCGGCCATGTGCACCTGAGCTGCGGCGCGCCTTTACTGTAACTGATGGTCCGACTGAGTGTTAGGGCGACACGAATGAGAGGTGTGGTGAATATGAGATTGATCACAACGGCGGTGCTGATTGGGCTGGTGAGCGTGGCGGGCGGGTGCGCACCTGGCTCGGACGCCCCGGCGGAGGCAAGGGCGACGGTCGAAGCCGCCTACGATCCGAGCACGGCGCCGAACTCCGATGCCGACTGGGGGATCGTAGTCGCGCAGGCGCGGTGGGCATACTCGCAGCAGCTCGACACGCTCCCCATCGGTGAGATCGTGGCCCGCATCGGGCAGAACTTTCTCGGCACGCGCTACACACCGTATACTCTCGAGGTACCTGGGGAAGAGCGGCTCGTCATCGAGTTGGAGGAGCTCGACTGCGTCACTTTCGTCGAGAACGTCCTGGCGCTGGCCCGTTTTGTACAGCGGGCGCCGGTGGGAATTTTGGACGAGGAGCGGGTCTACAAGGCGTTCTACTCGGGTATCCTCACCAACATTCGGTATCGCAGTGGCCGTATGGACGGCTATGCCAGCCGGCTGCATTACTTCAGTGAATGGATAACCGACAACGAAGCAATGGGAATTCTGAGGAACATCTCCGGTGAGTTGGGCGGTGTGACCGACGACGAGCCCGTGACTTTCATGACAACCCACCCCGACGCGTACCGCCAGTTGCGTGAGAACCCGTCGTTCCTCGAGGCGGTGAGAGAGACCGAGGAGGCACTCAGCGCTCAGCCCCGGATCTACATTCCCGAGCAGGACATTGCCGCCGTAGCGGACCAGATCGAGAATGGGGACATCATTGCCGCCACGAGCACGATCGAAGGTCTCGACGTGGCCCACACGGGCATCGCCCTCTGGGTCGATGGAGAGCTCCGCCTCCTGAATGCTCCGCTCGTCGGTGATTCCGTGCAGATCAGCGAGCTGCCTTTGGCGGAACGCATCCTGGGCAAAACGAGCCAAGACGGGATCATGGTCGCCCGCCCACTCGACGTCCGGCGCTGAGCCGACAGCGTGCCGCCAATTCACGTAACTGACAGTCGGACGGAGAGTTAGGCAATGCTGTGGCTCCTCCTGGCCATCGCTCTTGCCGCCGCGATCGGACTATTCCTGAACGCCATGGCGCTCCGGATCGTTCGGCCACCCAAGCGACCGATTCCGCGCACGGCGGCGGATCTTCCGTTCGCGTTCGACGATGTCAGTTTCGAGTCGGACGGCCGAACCCTGCGCGGTTGGATGATCTACCCGAACGTACCGTCGGGGCGTGGCGTTGCGGTGGTTGCGCATGGTTGGGCATCCAACAGCGGTTACGTACTTCCGATTGCGGAGTGGGTGGCGGCTTCTGGGCATATCGCATTCGTATTCGATTTCCGGCGTCACGGCAGGAGCGACGAAGCACCTCACGTCACGATCTCCGATTACCGCGACGACCTCATGGAGGCGATCGGATTCGTGCGGGAGCGCTTTCCCGAGAAACCGATGGTGGTCGTCGGTCATTCAATGGGTGGGGCTGCGGCCATCCTGGCGGCTGCGGACGGTGCGCCGGTGGACGGGGTCGCGATCGTGGCGTCCCCGGCGGACCTCGTTGAAATGACGGTGGAGTACCTGAGCGAGGGCCGGTGGCCTGGTGCCATTCTCGGCCCGTTGATCGTACCGATCCTGTGGATGAAAGCCGGGGGCAATAGAGACGAACTCGTGCCGGAGCGAAGAATGGCCGACGTCACCGTGCCGAGCATCGTGATCCATCCAGAGCACGACAAGAGGGTCCCCCTGCGCCACGCCCGTCGCCTCGCGGACCTGGCCGGCTGTGAGTTGCGCATCGTTCCCGACTCCGGTCACGTGGACATTATCCAGCACCCGGGTCTGCACGAGGCGGTGGTGGAGTTTCTTGGCAAGTGCACCGAGTTCGAGTCGCCTACCGCGCCAACACCACCGGAATAAGAAGCGTCGCCGCTCCAGTGATCACCGCGATAGCGATCAGGTTCAGCCAGATGCCCGCCCGGCTCATTTGGGGGATCGTGAGATAGTCCGAGCCGAACACGATGGCGTTGGGCGGGGTGGCGACCGGCAGCATGAAGGCCATCGAGCACGCGAGTACCGCGGTAGCCATGAGGTAGAGCGGCTCCATGCCGAGCCCACCCGCCACACCGGCCATGACAGGCATGGCCATCGTGGCGGTCGCTATGTTCGACGTGAGTTCAGTCAGAAACACGAACAAAGCCGCCACAGCAGCCAGCACTACGATGACCGGCACCGCCTCCAACGCCCCGACGGTACCTCCGATCCAAGATGCGAGGCCGGACTGCTCCATGGCCCGAGCCAACGACAGGCCCCCACCGAACAGGACGAGCACCCCCCATGGAATGCGGCGAGCGGTAGGCCAATCGAGCGCGAAGATCCCCTTTCGCCAGTTGACCGGAATCAGGAAGAGCGCCAAGGCCGCGGCCATGGCGATGGTGGAGTCTCGCACGCCTGGTGCGAAAGACTGGATGCCCGGAATCGACACCGTGCCAAAGGTCTTGGGTGCACGCAGGATCCAAGCGGCGGCCGTCAAGGTGAATACGACGCCCACGATCCATTCGCCCCGGCCCGGTGCTCCGAGGCGGGCCCGCTCCTCGCGGATCACAGCGCCCGCATCCACGGCGCCCACCTCGGGCCGGTACAGGACCTTGACCAGGAGCAACCATGCGAGCGGCAGCATGATGGCAACGAGGGGCAGTCCCACCATCGCCCATTGCAGGAAGCCGATCTCCACTCCCAGGATCTCTTCGGCCGCCGCCGCGAACACCGCGTTCGGAGGTGTGCCGATCAAGGTGCCGACCCCCCCGATCGAGGCCGCATAGGCGATGCCCAACATGAGTGCCGTGCCGAAGGAATAACTACCCTCGGCCTTCTCGGGGCGGAACCTGTCGCCGACGGCTAGGGCGATCGGAAGCATCATCGCGGCCGTCGCCGTATTCGAGATCCACATCGAGAGAAAGGCCGTGGCGAGCATGAAGCCCAGCACGAGGCGGGACGGGCTGGTGCCGACCGACGTCATGACGGAGAGGGCGATGCGCCGATGTAATCCCCACCGCTCCATCGTGACCGCAAGCAGAAAGCCGCCCATGAACAGGAAGATCAGGTCATTTGCGTAGGCCGACGCTGCGTCGGCCATCTCGAGTACGCCCAGAAGCGGGAAGAGCACGAGCGGAAGCAGCGCTGTGGCAGGGATCGGGATGGCCTCGGTCATCCACCACACGGCCATCAGCACCGTTACGGCGGCAGCCCGCCAACCAATCTCGGACAGGGACTCGGGACCCGGCAATGCGAGCATGAGCGTGAAGATGGCGCCTCCGGCGAATAAGCCCACACGCTGAGCCGTCCTGTACGTTCGCTCGACCTCTTGCCCGTCGTTCAGATCCATCCTCCCATGTGGCCTGGCTGCCCCTGCCTGCCTGTCATCGTCGGGACGTGGCGTGAGTTTGGGCCGCGTCGAGGCGACCGGCAAGCGGACGCGCCGAGCGCGTGGCGTCCGGCGGACGGGTTATCTAACTTCGGTGCGCGTTTCGTGCAGGACGCCCCCACCCAGGAATCGTATGACCGAAGACGCGCTGGAACCCCGGAGTCCCGCGGAATCGATCTCGGAGATCACCGAGTGGATGATGCCAGGCCACGTCAACAACGTGGGCAACGTCTTCGGGGGAGTCGTGCTTTCAATGGTCGACCGTGCGGCGGCCGTGGCCGCCATGCGCCATTCGGGGAGCCACTGTGTCACCGTGTCGATCGATCAAGTCGACTTCATGGAGCCGATCTACGCCGGAGACCTCGTCATCTGCCGCGCCATGTTGAACTTCGTGGGCCGCTCCTCGATGGAGATCGGTGTTAGAGTGGAGGCCGAAAATCCGATAACGGGCGAACGCCGAGTCACCAACGACTGCTACCTGACGTTCGTGGCCATCGACGAGGCTGGACGCCCGGTCGCTGTGCGCCCGCTGGACCTCACCACCGACGATGAGCGGGAGCGCTTCGACGCCGGCAGGCGGAGGCGCGGGCTGCGACGTGCCCTGGACGGTGGCATGGCGTAGCGTGTCCCACATGGGTGGCGAGTATCACTCGACAAGAAATCAAGGAGACATGATATGACTTTGGACGTTGGAGCCGTTGCACCGGATTTCGCATTGCCCCTGAAGCTCGGGGACCCACCGATTCGGCTGGCCGACTATCAAGGCGAAAAGCCGGTTGTCCTGTTGTTTTTCCCTCTCGCGTTCTCGTCGGTGTGTACGGCCGAAATGTGCTCGGTGGCAGAGAACTACTCCGCCTGGCAGGACCTGGACGCCGAGGTCATCGGCATCAGCGTGGATTCTCCGTTCGTGAATCAGAAGTTCGCCGAAGACTGCAACGCGCCATTTCCCATCGTGTCGGACTTCAACAAGGGCGCTTCCGAGGCGTACGGCGTGCTCTACGATGAGTTCGCGGGCCTGAAGGGGGTGTCCAAGCGGGCCGCGTTCGTGGTCGGCCGGGACGGCCGGATCAGCTACGCATGGGTCTCGGAGGACCCTGCGGTCATGCCGGACTTCGACGCGATCATGGGGGTGCTGGGC
>JBGMRK010000087.1:0-9593 GCA_048061375.1 Longimicrobiales bacterium
GCCGGCGGAGTGATCCCGAACTCGTTCAGGAAGCTCGCGGAGAACAGGTTCGCGCCTATGGAGCCGTTCGTGGTCCGTGGACTGGCAAGCACCAGGCCCGGAATACGCGCGTAGTAGATTCCGGCGTTGAGGCGAAACACGCGGTCGCCGTCACCATCTATGTCCCATGCCACACCGAAACGCGGCTGGAACATGCCGTAGTCGGACGTGAGGTTACCGTCCCCCGGGAAGTCGGCCGTACCGATGAACGGGCTGTAGAACACCTCGCTCGCGGGCGTGATCGGATCGGGCTGCACCTGGGCTTCCCAGCGCAAGCCATAGTTGACCGTCACGTTCCGGTTCGGCGTCCACGTGTCCTGAATGAAGACCGCGAACTCGTTCTGCGTGATGGTCTGGGTCCCGGCATCCTCCACCGTCGTGCCCGCCGCAACCGGCGCGAACTGCAGGCCGAGCTGAAGCGGGCCTGTGATCGTCGTCCCGGCCGGGCACTGCCCCGTGTTATTCGATGAGCCGTCAGAGCACTCGACGTAGGTGGGGCCCTGGTTCACGAAGTTGATGAAGCCATCTACGCTCGAGAAGATCGACCGGCCGTTCGCGAACCCGATGAAGGTCTGCTTGGTGCGCGTGCGATTCCACTCGACTCCGAACTTGAATAGGTGCTCACCCGCCAAGAAGGATGTGTTGTTCAGAATCTGGATTCGATCGTCGAAGTCCTCGATCGGGATGAAGAACGGCATCCCCCAACGGAACCCGTCGCCGAAGTCTGCGCCCGTGTCCGGGAACGGACGTCCTGTGGCGGGATTGGTCGGGCCGCGGTAGGGGCGAGGGCGGTTCTCGCGCGAGAGCTGGAAACGGAACTCGTTGGAGATCGACCCGGAGAGCTGCGACTGAAGCGAGCCGTTGAGCGCGTTCGACCAGTCACGCTCGGTCGCGTTGGAGCTCGCGCCCCAAGCGTCGAAGTCGAACGTCCCGTTTTCCTGACGCGACCATGTGTAGTTGTATTTCAGGCTCAGGTTGTGGTTCTCGTTCAACCTGACGTCCAGCTTCGCCATGAGCGCCTTCGAGTCATTGGTGCGCGATATCGGACCGAAGTCGTTGGCGAGCGCTCCACCGAACTGAGTCTGAAAGAAGTTGTTGAGTTTGTCCAACTCCGCCTGGCTATTCACCGTCCGCCTGACCTGCTTGGTCTGGTTGGCCTCCTGCTGGTCGTACGCGATGAAGAAGAAGGCCTTGTCCCGCTTGATGGGCCCGCCGAGCGTGAACCCGAATTGGTTTTGACTGAAGTTCGGGTTTCCGCCCCCACGCGCAAAATCGGCCGAGATCTCGTCGAACTGCC
Organism: Longimicrobiales bacterium; assembly: GCA_048061375.1. Lineage (GTDB taxonomy): Bacteria > Gemmatimonadota > Gemmatimonadetes > Longimicrobiales > Gaopeijiaceae > JACZXQ01. Next base: position 1,337 of record JBGMRK010000087.1, read on the forward strand.
CGAAGTAGTTCACCGTCCCCTTGAGCTCGTTCGTGCCCGACTTGGTGATCACGTTCACGAAACCGCCGGCCGAACGGCCGAATTCGGCCGTGGCGCCCTGGTTTACCACGACGACCTCTTGGATCGCGTCCTGGTTGAAGGTGAAGGCCGCACGCTGCCCGCCCCTTTGCTCACCGAAGAACGGGTTGTTGAAGTCGGCACCATCCACCGAGACGTTGTTGAAGATCCCGCGCTGACCGTTGATGGTCAGTTCGTCACCGTCAGGGCCCTGCACAATCCCGACGCCCGGGGTGAGGAGCGTGAGATCCAAGAAGTCCCGCCCATTGTTGGGCAGGCCTGCGAGCGCCTCCTGGGACAGGCGCGCGGAAGAGGTGACGTCGCCGACGTCCACCAAAGGTTGGGTGAGCGTTACGCTGATGCCCTCCAGCTGAACTGCCTCGAACGACAGATCGAGGTTCACGGTCGCGCCGAGACGGAGGCGCACACCGGCGCGTGTGATCGCTTGGACGAACTCGAGGGACTCCACCGTCACCGTGTAGGTGCCCACGGGGAGCAGCGTCGCGGCGAAGATGCCGCTCTGGTTGGTGGTGACGGACCGGGTCAGGCCCGTCTCGGCCTGGACGAGGTCGACCCGAGCGGAGGCGACGGGTTGCCCGGTCGGGTCGGTGATGGTTCCACGGATGATCCCCGTCGTCGCCTGAGACTGAGCAGATGCCGAAGACGGCAAGCCCAACGCAGTGACGAGAAGGGCCACCCCAAGCATCGAACGAAGCAAGGTCATGGGGCCTCCTGGTCGAAGGTATCAAGAGATTTTAGGGCGGGACTCCCCCCGGGATCATATTACACGATTTCGGCTGATTCCGACACCAAGGAATTCCGTCTTCCGGCACCGGTCTCCGCGCCGTCGAGGAACCATCGGCCGAGCACATCACGCTCCTCCCACTTCCTCCCTCGCGGTTACCCGAACGAAGGGCAAACTCCCTTGAGGTCGAAGAAGAGCACCCGCGCGAGGGTCTTCTCCCGGTAGGCCGCCGTCGAGCGCATGTCGTCGATGGGAGCGAGGTCCTCACGGATGGCGGACAGAAGGTCCTCGGGGCCGGACACCGGGCGAGCCTCGTCGAGTATCGCCTCCAGGGTGGGGCACCGCCGCACGGTAGGCGCCATGCTGTTGACCACGACTCTCCACCGCTCCTGTGAGCGGGTGAGGGCGACGCCGATCTTCGTGATGGCCTGGGCATTCCGTCCCCCCACTTTGACGAACCGCTGAAAATCGTACGCGTGCCTCGGCAATCGGATGGCCCGGATCAACTGATGCGCCTGAAGGCGCATCTTCTTGTAGCCGAGATAGAAGTCGGCGAGCAAGACCTCCCGGTCCCCCTCCTCGGACCCCAGCACAACCACCGCGTCGTACGCCATCAGGACCGGCACACCATCCGCGGCTGGTGACGCGTTGGCGATGTTCCCAGCCCACGTGCCTCGGGCTTGGATCTGGATCGACCCCACCTGCCCACCCGCGTCGGCCAGCAATGGGAATTCCCCCACCACTCGGGAATCCCAGATCACATCCGAATACGTCGTCAGGGCACCCAGCGTCAGAGCCTCGTCGCCCCAGTGCGTGAAACGAAGGTCACTCACCCCGGAGAGGTCCAGATACGCCCTTTCCCGGGCGTCGTGATCGCCCGGCCAATGGGCGAGCAGATCCGTCCCGCCGGCCACGGGAGTCAACGGCTCGGCCGCCAGCATCCCGTAGGCTTCCTCGAGCGTGTCGGGAAGGAGGACCCTCATCCGTCGGTCTCCCGAACCACTAGTGCCTCGACACCCTCGACAATGCCGTCATACCCTGTGCACCGACACAGATTGCCCGCCATCAACGCTCTGACGCCATGGCCCTCCAGCACTTCGGGATTGCGCCGGATCCACGTAGCGGTCATGACCACGCCTGGTGTGCATGCGCCACACTGGGTCGCCCCGGTCCGCATCAGCGGCGCCACGTCCTCCGCGGACAAGGACTCCACAGTTTCAACGGTCCTGCCTCTGACCTGATATGTCGGCACCAGGCAGGAGTTCGCGGGGAGCCCGTCCAACAGGACGGTGCAAGCGCCGCACTCCCCTTCACCACACCCTTCCTTGGTTCCGGGCAGCTCCAGTGCATAGCGAAGCGTGTCGAGGAGGCGGTCGGCAGGCGGCACGTCAATGGAGACCACCTTGCCGTTGAGCGTGAACTCGACGCGCACCATGTCCTCCCGAACGTCATGCGCCATCGTATAGCTCCATCAGCCTCTCTGGCGTCACGGGAAGCGCCTGCGGATGGGTGCCGGTGGCCGCCTCGATGGCCGCGGCCACCGCGGGCGCCGGACCGTCGAGGGGCAGTTCACCGAGGCCCTTCGCTCCACCCGTGCCGTGGGCGTAGGGTGCCTCGAGGAAGTCCACGCGAATCGGCGGCACGTCATCGCAGGTCGGAATCATGTAATTGGTGAGTTGGTTGTTCACCATCGCACCCTCGCTCCACACGCACTCCTCCATCAACGCCCACCCGATGGCTTGAACCACACCACCCTGGATCTGCCCGCGGGCCAACAACTCGTTGAGTACCTTGCCGACCTCCTGAACCGCCACCACGTCGAGCACACGTGTGACCATGGTCCTGAGGTCCACTTCCACCTCCACCACGCACGTAGCCCAAGCAAAGGCGCCATAGGCGTCACCTCGGTAGTTCTCCTCGTCCCAGGAGGTGCCTGGAGGGGGCTCGTATCGGGCCGCGCCATCGAGGACGCCGTCGGAGTGTTCCCGGTACCAGTCCACGATGGCCCGCTTCAGATCGGAACCTCGCAGGCCGGAAACTCCCAGCTTCGCCACCAGATCGCCGCATGCCTTCTCGATCAGCCTACCTACGACCATCACAGTGCGCGACGCGACCGTGGGGCCGCTGTTCGGCACTCGAAACGTATCGGCCTCGGCGATCTCCACGTCGTCCGGCTCCAACCCCAGCAACCCCGAAGCGATCTGCGTGAAGATGGTCAGGGTGCCCTGTCCCATCTCGATGTTGGATGTAAGCACCACAATCCCGCCGTCCGGTCGTGCCTCGACCTTCGCGACGGAAGACAGGTGGACCTCCCCACCCCCCGTGAAACCCGCGCCGTGGAAGGAGGTGGAAAGTCCGATTCCCCGTCGTAGATCCTCGTGGGCGTCGTTGAAGCGGGCATGTTCTTTCTGCTTCTCCCGGTACGCCGACAAGTCGAGCGCCCGGTCGAGCACCTCCAGCCGGTCGGCGCCGTCCCGAATGATCTGACCCGTGGCCGTCGATTGGCCCTCCCGTATCAGGTTGATCCGCCGAAGCTCGACCGGGTCCATGCCCAACCGTGACGCGATCGCATCCATGTGCCGCTCGACCGCGAAGATGGTTTGTGGCGCCCCGAACCCGCGAAACGCGCCGAAGGGCACCGAGTTGGTCAGAACCGCCCGTCCATCGATGTGGACGTTGTCGCACGCGTAGGGTCCACCGGCATGGATCAATCCCCTGCTGAGCACCACAGGCGACAGGGTCACGTAGGCCCCACCGTCCATGATGACCTCGACCTCCTGCGCCAACAGCCGCCCGTCGAGGTCCACGCCGGTCCGATGCCGTATCCAGGCCGGATGGCGCTTGGTGGTGACGGCCATGTCCTCGGACCGATCGTAGATCATCTTGACCGGAACGCCCGCCTTGAGGGCCAGAAGGGCCGCGTGGAGAGCCAGCACCGACGGATATTCCTCCTTGCCGCCGAAGCCTCCACCGGTGGGGGACTGGATCACCCGGACCTCATCCTCCTCACGCCCGAGGCCATGCGTAAGCGCCGCGTGCACGTAGTAAGGGCACTGAAGCGAGCCCTTGACCACCACGACATCGCCGTCGATCCATGCCACCATACCCTGATTCTCCAGGTAGACGTGCTCCTGCGCCCCCGTCTCGTAGGTTCCCTCGACTACCACAGGCGCCGCGGCCAGGGCCGCCTCGACGTCGCCCTTGCTGATGACGATGTGAGAGAAGACGTTGTCCGTGCCGTGCTGAACGCCATCGGCGTCTGGCGGAAGCCGGAAGTCGAGAACCGGAGGAGCGGGATCCACGACGACCTCCACCGAGCGAACCGCCCTGCGGACCGTCTCTCTTGAAGGGTGGGCCAGAAGCACTACGGGCTCATGGACGTGACGCACCGAGTCGGCAGCCAACACCGGCTGGTCCGACTCGATCAGCCAGACATGGTTCTCGCCTGGAACATCGCGGTGGTCCACGACCACGAACTCGTCCCAGTCTACGTCCGGGCTGAACCGGACCTCCCGGATACGCCCCCTCGGGAAAGGACTTCGAACGGTCGCGCCCCACAGACACTCATCGATCGGCACGTCATCGATGTAGGGCTCCCGGCCCAAGAGTTTGCTGATGCCTTCCCTTCGTTCCACGCGTTGTTCCCCCACTGCGTCCATGGAGATCTTACCGATACCGACCAAGCTGCCGCCCCCTCAGCGCTCGAGCAACGCCGAGCACGAAACCGACCTCGCCGGGGCGCGTATACATCACTACACCCACCGCTCAGACAAGAGAATTGAAAAGATGGCGTTTGGAAACGGAGCGCTTCACATGATAAATGTGACGAGAATGGGAACCATCTGGTGCGCGGGCCTTCTGGTGGGACTTTCCGCCTGCGCATCGGGATCCGGGGGCGCGGGCGGTGACGGTTCGGTGTTCTCTCAGGCCCGCCAGATGGCGAAATCCGAGCGCGACGACCCCAACTTCATCACCAGAGAAGAGATCGCGAAGTCGCAAGCGCGCGACGGCTGGGAGGCCCTACGCAGGAACGCCCGGCACCTGGTGCTCACAGAGCAACGCGGTCCGCTCGACGGACGGGTCAGCGTGCAGCAACGCGGGCCCGACAGCCTGTACAGCGACGACACCCTGGTTCTAATCATCGACGGCCTTTTCACCAACCGAATGGCACGGCTTCGTGAGTTGCCGGCGTCCATGATCGAGTCGATCGAGATCCTGACGGCCAGTAAGGCCGTCCTACTCTATGGGTCCGATGCGGGTGGCGGCGCGATCGTCGTGAAGACTTCGAGCGGGCGTTGATCAACCGCTGACGAGACTACTCATTCGGCCCGCCCCGCTGCGGCTCTATCGCCTTCTTGGCTGCGCCCAGGGACCATTGCCCCGCGTGTAAATGACGATCGCCCCGTTTTGGGCACCCAGATAAGCCACAGCCCCGGTCGAGGTGACCAGTTCGATGCTCTCGATATTCTCTGGAGATATCGTCCCGAGGAAGAGCTCGGGGCTCATCATCGGCTGGCCGTCCACGAAGACCGGCAACGTATCGCACCCCGGTGCGCGGCCGCCAAGCTCGAAGCCGGACAGCACGCTACTCCGGTCCCGGCCGCCTCGACCGCGGTTGATGCACAACAGCCTCTGGCCGCCAACGTCCATCGAACGCACGCGGATACCCGGGAATCGGCGCAGCAGGTCACCGGCATCGACCGAAGTCCGAGCAATCTCGGCTATCTGCTCGCGGACCAGGACATCCTTACGCGTGCCCAAAGACACCGTTCGCCGGTCGAGACGAGTCCGCTTCCGGGCGGTCACCACGATCGGCTCCAACTCCACGGCTTGTTTCTGCACCTGGATTTCGACGTCGGTGGCGCCACCACGCGTGAGCAGGATCTCCGTGGTCTGGTCACCGTACGCCAGGTGCTGCACGTCGACCACACGGATTCCCGCGCGCACATCGTGGAACACGAAGCGGCCGTCCACGTCCGTGAGCGCAGCCTCGTCGTGGTTCCGGATCTGAACGAGCGCCGCCTCGACCGGCTCTGAGCTCTCCGCGTCTCTCAGCCGCCCCTGTACGTCCGTTTTCCCATCGGTCAACCGCTCTCTGGCCTGACGGTCGAGATCTACTTTTTTCTTGTCGACTCCGATCGCATCGATGTCGAAGTCCCGCCGACGGGACTCGTTCGGTCCCACGATGAGGCCCGATGTGCGAACGATCAGCCCCAGAAAGTCGGCCTCCGCCGTTATCGGAATGTTGGCCGGGACCTGGCAGAGGCGGTATACGCCGTCGATGTCCGTGACAGCCATGGCTTCGCCACCCGGAACGTCCCCGCTACCCTGCCATGACACCCTCACCCTGCTCTGCGGAAGAGGTGTGCGACGATACCGCTCGCGAACGTAGCCGGTGAGCGCCCCCCGGCCGTCGTTGAACCATGCGCAACTCGCCGTCAGAATCGAAGGCAACGACGGCACGAACATCTCGAGTTCCGTGGTGTCCCCATCACGGACGTTCACGATATAGGCGGGCGGCGAGTACTCGAGTTGGTCCGCCCGGCTGTGAGAGAAGGTGACGCCGTAGTCGCCTGCCGGCACGCCAGGGATCCTGAACTTGCCGAAGATATCGCTCTCGCCGAAGTACTCGGTGCCCAGCACGTGGACGGTCGCGTGGATCAGCGGTCCGCCCGTGGTGCTGTCGTAGACCATGCCCGTGAGCGTACCGGTGCCGAGCGGTGCGGACTGGGCGAATACGCTGGGAGCCGACCACAAGAAGAGGCCCACCGCGAGCAGTGAGACGGTCCTTGTGTGTGGCTGTGTCATGAAGTCCCGCTCCTGCTTCGCCAATGTAATAACCCCTACGAGGACGCGGGGGTCCCGGTTACAGAGCTGTGGATCGCTACGTTTAGGCGTGCATCCCCGGGAGGATGGAGATTTTCTCAAGGCTTTACTTCGGGGGCCGTCGCGCCCTATATTGTGGCCCCAAAGATATTCTGGCACGCTGGCAAGCATTTCCGTTCCGCTGTAACATCCATAATGTGGCAGCGTAAAAAGGGTTGATGACGACGATGGGGCAGGTGGGGATCTTACGGCCATAAGATCCAGCGCCGACCCCATTTTACGTTCCAGGCGAGGCAAAGTAGAGACGAACCTTATATTGTTCGAACCCACACAGATCTTTTTCCAGGATTTCACACACCGTGCGGTGGGCCTTGTCCCCGCGCGTGTGAATCCGTTCGGACTCGATGTCCGAACGTGTCTAACGGGCGTTATCCGAACGCCTGAGACCACTCCTTCGATGGAGGCTCCATGAGTGCTCGACGTTTGTCGACAGTCTTGGCTTCCCTCGCCCTCGGCTTGGCTTTCATGGCCTCGCCTGTAGCGGCGCAGGGAGGCGGGTCGGTGACAGGACTCGTTACTGACTCGGAAACCCAGCTGCCTTTGGCTGGTGCGCAGGTGGTAGTCACCGGCACCAACCGCGGCACGCTGACGAATCAGGCAGGCCGCTACATCGTGCCGAACGTGGCGGCCGGCACGTATCAGGTGCGTGTCGTGATCCTCGGGTTCTCTCAGCAGATCCAGACCGTCACGGTCAGCGCAGGTCAGGCCGCGGTGGCGAACTTCAACCTTTCGTCGTCCGCGGTTCAAATCGACGGTGTTACGGTCAACGTGATCACCGGTGAGGCCAAGCGCGCCCGCGAGCTCGGTACGAACAACGGGCAGATCTTGATCGAGGACATTCCGCTGGCGTCGATCACCAGCCTCGAGGAAGTGCTCTCCGGTCGTACCGAGGGCTTGGTTCTCAACGGCCTGGGCGGGACGATCGGAACGGGTCAGAAGATCCGTATCCGGGGTGCGAACTCGCTCAGCCTCTCGAACGAGCCGCTCGTCTTCGTGGACGGCATTCTCTTCAACGCGTCGATCGCGACGCAGCCCCTGGGCGGGCAGGACACATCCCGTCTCGACGACCTCAACCCCAACGATATCGCGAGCATCGAGGTCCTGAAGGGACCGGCGGCCACGGGCCTCTACGGCACGCAGGCGGCCAACGGCGTGCTGCTCATCACGACGAAGAAGGGCACCGCCGGCGCGGCGCGTTGGAACTTCTACGCCGAGGGCGGCATCTCTCAGATGAAGACCACCTTCGAGTCGAACTTCCGTCAGCTCGCTTTGCGCCCGGGCAGCGACCCCGGCGCGAACCCGGTACTCCCGTCCGGGCAAATCAACTTCGACGACTTCTCGACGTGCCGGAACTACGTGCTGGCGACCGGAAGTTGTGTGTCGAGCGACGTGCGCACGCTCAGCTTCAACCCGCTGACCGACCCACGCACGACGCCGTACCAGGACGGTTGGCGTCAGCGCTACGGCATCAACGTGGCCGGTGGCACGGACCGGGTCACGTACTTCGTCTCGGGCGAGTACCTCGACCAGGTCGGCGTGGAGAATCGCTTCGCGGACGTCAACACGCAG
>JBGMRK010000088.1:0-9521 GCA_048061375.1 Longimicrobiales bacterium
AGCCGAGATGACGCTCCGCTTCCGAACCGCTTCCCTTGGAGGAACACCCGGGCCCGAGATTCTCCTGGACGACCTCGTTTGTGACTGTTGCCAGACTGACGCGGCGGTGACGGGTCGAGGCCCCATCGTGGTTTACCGCAACCGGACGCATGCCGAGATCCGTGACATCTACGTTACGCGCATGACCGAGGAGGGGTGGACCACAGGGCACGCGATACATGACGATGGGTGGGTCTTTCCGGCCTGCCCCGTGAACGGACCGGCCATTGCCGCTGCCGGGGAAAGCGTGGTCGTGGCATGGTTCACCGGCGCGAATGGTGAGCCCACGGTGCAGGTGGCTTTCTCCAATGATGCGGGGGATTCGTTCGGACCCCCTACCAAAGTCGATTTGGGGAACCCGCTCGGGAGGGTAGACGTTCTGCTCTTGGAGGACGGGTCCGCCCTGGTCAGCTGGATCGAGGGCGGCGGGCAGGATGCAGCGATTCTCGCCCAGCGTGTGCGACCGGACGGGAAAAGGGATCGGCCCATCGAGATATCTCCGACATCGGCCGGACGTGACAGCGGTTTTCCAAGGATGCTCCAGGATGCGAGAGGTCGGATCCTGTTCGCGTGGACCGAGTCCGGAACCACCACGAGGGTTCGAGTGGCGAGGACCGGTGGCAAACCAACCAAAGTGGAGTGACAATGCGCCAGAGGCTCATGCAGGGTATGGGGAAGCTTGTCCTCGTCGCGGCGATCGGGGGGAGCATCGGGGTCCTCGGATGCGACTTCCCTGACCGACCGCCCCGCGTCGGGGACGAGGCTCCGGCGTTCACTGCAACCTTGCTCGACACCGGGGAACAGGTCTCCCTTGCCGACTACCAGGGAGATGTACTACTGGTCAACATTTGGGCGACCTACTGTGCTCCATGCAGGTTCGAAACACCGTATCTCGTCTCGGTCTTCGAAGAGCACGCGGACCGTGGCTTCAAGGTGGTCGGTATCTCGGTCGATTCCAACAACTCACTCACGGCGGTGACGCGGTTCCTCGAAGAGATGGAGGTGAGCTACGACATCCTCCTCGATCCGGACATGATTTCTACGGATGTGTTCGCGGCCATTGGTCTCCCCGCCACCTTCATTCTCGATAGGGATGGGGTGATTCGCTTCATGCAGTACGGTCCCATTCTGGAAGACGACCCGATGTTCTTGGAGACGCTGGACGAGATTCTGTCCAGGGAGGCACAGCCGTAGTGCTGCTCGGCGGCCGCAGCAGTTCTCCAATAGACCGCTAGGTGCTCCGCCAGGTGCTCCACACCTGCGAGACCCCGGTCGGCGTCATCGACCTTCCGCGTGTTCGCGCCAATATCGAACGGGTGGTGACGTACTGCAGTCACCACGGCCTCACCTGGCGCCCCCACGTAAAGACGCACAAGAGCGTGCGCCTCGCCCGCCTCCAACTCGAAGCCGGCGCCCCTGGGCTCACGGTCGCCACTCCGCGAGAGGCCGAGGTCATGTCCACCGTGACGGACGACCTCCTCGTGGCCTATCCGGTCGTAGGCAGCGACAAGCTCGGACGGCTGATGGCTCTTCCCACCTCGGTGCGCCTGATGATCGGTCTGGACTCGTCCGACGCACTGGCCATGGTGCGCAGCGCCGCGTCAGCCGCCAATCGGTCCGTGAGGGTGCTGGTCGAAGTCGACGCCGGCCTCCGAAGGGTGGGCTTACAGACTCCAGCCGAAGCCGTCAGCCTCGCCGACGAGATACGGGCGTCGAACTCGCTCGAGTACGCTGGGATCATGTTCTATCCCGGCCAGATCCGCTCCCATTCGACCGCTCAGGACGAGGACCTCGCGGCGCTGGGGGATCTACTGCGCTCCTTCTACGAAGCGCTGGACGCGGCGGGCCTGTCCCCCTCGGTGGTCAGCGGCGGGTCCACGCCGACCTTGTGGCGGAGCCATGAGATACCCGGCCTTACGGAGATTCGCCCCGGCACATGCATCTTCTTCGACCGGGAAGGTCTGGCGATCGACGTGGCCCAACCCGAACACCTAGCCTATTCAGTGCTCGCGACGGTGGTCAGCGTGGCTGTTTCGGGCCAGGCCGTGGTGGATGCCGGCTCAAAGGCGTTGGCGAAGGAGGCAAGAGGTGGAGACGACGGATTCGGCTTTCTGCTGGATCGACCGGAGGTTCTGGTGAAATCCCTCTCCGAGGAGCACGGGATTCTGGATCTTTCCACGACGCAATGGTGCCCTGCGGTCGGTGATCGAGTGCGTATCGTACCCAACCACGTGTGCGTCTCGGTAAACCTCCAGGACCATCTGTTGGCCGTGGACGGCGAGCACGTGGAGCACTGGCCCCTCGAAGCGCGAGGCCGGGGTCCCTTCCCACCGACGGGAGGAAGCCCCGACTGATGGAGCGCCTCACGCCGCAACGCGCCGAAGAACTCCTTCATGCCATCGCCGAGGTCCATGTGCTGGTGGTCGGCGACATCATGCTCGACCGGCTGATCTCAGGTACAGCCGAGAGGATTTCCCCAGAGGCCCCCGTGCCCGTGGTGACCGTCTCTGGCGAGCTCGCATCGCTCGGTGGCGCAGCCAACGTCGCGGCAAACATCGTATCCATGGGCGCCTCCTGCAGTCTGGTGGGATTGTGCGGTTCGGACGAGAGTGCGCTCCGGCTCAGGAGCGAACTTCAACGCCTCGGTATCGACGACAGCTCGCTGGTCGAGGCCGCTGACCGTCCCACGACCACCAAGACCCGTGTGTTGGCAGGACACCACCAGGTGGTGCGTGTCGACCGTGAGGACACATCCGACATCCTTGAAGCCCAGGCGGCCGCCGTGCAAGGCTCCGTTCGTGGGCTGCTTGGAATGGTCGGCGCCGTCGTCCTGGAGGATTACAACAAGGGCCTCCTGGTGCCTTCGGTCATCAACGCGGTGTTGAGCGCCTCGGCCGCGGCTGGCATACCCAGCGTGGTCGACCCCAAGAAGGTGAGGTTCTTCGAGTACGCGGGCTCGACGGTGTTCAAACCCAATGCCAGGGAACTGGCGGAGGCGCTGGGCGAGCCACTCCACTCTGATGACCCGGACTGGATGGAGGCCACCAGGGCCCGCCTGGATTGTCGGGGCCTGCTCCTGACTCTGGGCAGCCGTGGCATGGCGCTCAAGGTCGAGGCCGAGGACTACGTGCGGGTGCCCACCGTCGCCCGCTCCGTGTTCGACGTATCGGGTGCGGGAGATACGGTTACGGCAACGGTGGCCGTGAGCCTCGCTGCTGGGGCGTCACAGGTCGAGGCCGCTCTGTTGGCGAACCACGCCGCCGCAATCGAAGTCGGGCGAGCGGGGGTGGCTACCGTGCGTCCCCCAGACATCATAGACCACATCCGCGCCTCCGCGTCGAAGGCCGTTTGAACACTATCCTCATTCAAAAGGGCAATTCTCGATGAGCGAGCTCCACACCGTACACACCGACAACGCCCCCGCAGCCATCGGACCGTATTCCCAAGCGGTCACCGTCGATGGTTGGTTGTTCGCCTCCGGGCAGATTCCACTCGACCCAACCACCGGGGAGTTGGTTACTGGATCGGTGGCAGAACAGACGGACCGTGTGTTCAAGAATCTTGCGGCCGTCCTGGCAGAAGGCGGGGCAAATCTGTCCTTGGTCGTGAAGACGACGGTTTACCTCGTGGACATGGGCACGTTCACGGAAATGAACGAAGTGTATTCCCGTCACTTCGGGGACCACCGTCCGGCACGAGCCACGGTCGAGGTGGCGGCCCTGCCGAAGGGGGTCGACGTAGAGATCGACGTCATCGCCCGGACTTCCTGAGCCGCGCCGGGAGCGCGCTCCGTTCTCGGAGGATGGGGAATCGGCCACCCTGGCGATTCGTGGTCTGAGAGGGCATTCTAAGGCCATATAGCAGACCGAACCCCCGCAGTTTTCCAGTCATGACTCAGAGCTTTGGAGATCAACTGATGCGCCCCTCCCTTTTCGCCGGCCTTTTCCTTTCCCGTTTCGTGACGATGCTGGCTGCGTTCGGGATTGCGTTGGTCGCGAGTCCGCATGCGGTGACAGCGCAAGGCACGTACGACGAAAGCTTGTTCGACGCATTGCAATGGACCAATGTCGGCCCGGCGCGTGGCGGGAGATCTCAGGCGGTGGCGGGCAGCGTCGCCCGGCCCTTCGAGTATTACTTCGGGGCGGCCGGTGGTGGACTTTGGAAGACGACGGACGGGGGCAACAACTGGGAGCCGGTCACCGATGGCAAGATCTCGAGCGCCTCGGTCGGTGCCGTAGCTGTATGCGAGGCCGATCCCGATGTGGTCTACATCGGCACAGGGGAAACCGAGCTGCGCGGCAACATCCAGCAGGGCGACGGAGTCTATAAGAGCACAGACGCCGGTGAAACCTGGACGAACGTCGGCCTCGAGGAAGCCCAGAATTTCTCTCGCGTGAGAGTCCATCCTGAAGATTGCTCGACGGCCTGGGCCGTAGCACTCGGTAAACACTCGAAGGAGAACTCCGAGCGAGGCGTCTACAAGACCACCGACGGTGGCGACACCTGGCGTCTGGTGCTCAACCGGCCGGGCAACGAATGGACCGGCGCCATCGACCTCTCCTTCGCGCCCAACAACCCGCAGTTGATGTACGCGAGCCTCTGGGAGGCGCGCCGGGAGTCGTGGGGCATGTCGTCGGGCGGCATGGGCAGCGGCCTGTTCAAGAGCGAAGATGGCGGCGAGACCTGGACCGAGCTCACCCGCAACAAGGCAGGCCTCCCGACCGGCATCATCGGCAAGATCGGTGTGGCCGTCTCGCCCGCGAACAACGATCGGGTATGGGCCCTGATCGAACACGAGGATGGGGGAGTATTCCGGACAGACGACGGGGGAGAGACGTGGGAGCGCGTGAATGATGACCGATCGCTGCGACAGCGTGCCTTCTACTACTCACGTATCTATGCCGACCCGCTCGATGCGGACGTGGTCTACGCCCTGAATACGGCCTTCTTCGAGTCGACAGACGGCGGCGAGACCTTCGACACCAGAATCCGCGTCCCGCACGGCGACAATCACGACCTCTGGATCGCCGCTGACGACTCCGACCGGATGGCAAACGCCAATGACGGCGGCGGGAATGTGAGCTTCAACCACGGACGCACCTGGACGGAGCAGGACTTTCCCACGGCCCAGTTCTATCGCGTCATCACCACGGAGCACGAACCCTACCAAATCTGCGGCGCGCAGCAGGACAACTCCACGGTCTGCGTGGCGGGGCAGGGGTGGAACTACCTCTCGGCCGGGGGGCCGTTGTTCTATTCGGTGGGTGGCTGCGAGTCGGGCTACATCGCCCCCGATCCGGAGAACACGGATGTGTTCTACGCCGGCTGTTACGGTGGCAGCCTGTCACGCTTCGACCGCGCGACCGGGCAGCGCCGCCAGATCAACGTGTGGCCTGAGAATCCCATGGGCCAATCCTCGGAGGACCTGATCGAGCGGGTACAGTGGACGTTCCCCATCGTGTTCTCGCGCCTCGATCCTGGAGTGCTGTACACCGGAACGCAGAAGGTCTGGAAGACCCTCGACGAGGGAACGAGTTGGGAGCCGATCTCGCCGGACCTGACCCGGGCGGACCCCAGGACGGTCGGCCCGTCGGGTGGTCCCATCACAAAAGATCAGACCGGAGTGGAGACGTACGCGACGGTTTTCGCCATCGCGCCGTCCTATCACGACCCGGACGTCATCTGGGCCGGCTCGGACGACGGGTACGTGAACGTGACGCGAGACGGAGGCGCAACCTGGGCCAACGTCACACCGCCGGACGCACCGGACTTCGTGCGCATCAACACGATCGAGGCGTCACCCACTACGCCCGGAAAGGCGTACGTCTCGGGGATTCGATACCTGGTGGACGATGATCGCAGCCCCTACGTGTGGAAGACGACCGACTACGGCCAGACGTGGACGAAGATCGTGAACGGCTTTCCGGAAGACGACTTCATCAGGGCCGTCCGGGAGGATCCGCGCCGGACTGGACTGCTCTTCGCGGCATCCGAGCGCACGGTGTACGCATCGTGGAACGACGGGGAGAACTGGTCTCCTCTGACGCTGAACCTGCCGACCGTTCAGGTGTCGGATCTGGTGGTCGAGGATCACGACATCGTTATCGCAACGCATGGCCGTTCATTCTGGGTACTCCGCAACATCGAGCCGCTCAGGCAGATGAGTGCGACCGTGGCGGACGCGAAGGTTTACCTGTTCACACCCAAGGACGCCGTGCGCGGAGTGGAGCGCGGAGTGGATGTCTACTACAACCTGAAGGAAGACGCGGACCACGTGACCCTGGAGTTCCTCGATGCCGCCGGCGGCGTCATCCGCACCTTCGAGGCGGATCGCTCGGATGAAGTGGACGAGGACGAGGAGCCGCAAGGTCCACAGCACGGAGGAGGAGGAAGAGGCTCACGGCGTCCGTCACTGGACGCAGGGTCCCAGCGGTTCACATGGGATCTACGATATCCAGGCTACACCGACTTCGACGGCCGAATCTTCTGGGCTGCCCGTAGGGCGGGTCCGATGGCGGTGCCGGGTGCCTACAGCGTTCGCTTGACGGTAGACGGCGAAACATACGCTGAGGAGTTCCGGGTGACTCTGGACCCACGCCTGGAGGGAGCCGTAACTCTGGCGGAGCTCGCAGAACGGTTCGAGTTGGCGATGCGCGTGCGCGACCGGGTGAGCGCAGCGAATGAGGCAATCATCAAGATTCGTACTGTGAAAACCCAGGTGGATGACCGCCTCGAGGCATCCGACAACGGCGAGCTTCGATCGAGGGGGGAGAGCGTCAAGGAACGCCTTTCCGGTGTGGAGGGCGAGATTTATCAGGTACGAAATCGCAGCAACCAGGATCCGCTCAACTTCCCGATTAAGCTCAACAATAAGCTGGCGGCCCTCCTGGGGACCGTGGAAAGTGCCGACGCGGCGCCGACGAGTCAGACCTATGAGGTCTTCGACCGTTTGTCCCGACTCCTCGACGCCGAGTTGGAACAAATGACGATCATCTTCCGGCAGGATCTCGCTCAGCTGAACGAGCTTCTGCGCTCTCTTGGAATGGACCCGATCGATACGGAGAAGCTCCTTACGTGAGGGATGTTGTCCGATATGGTGAAGGCACCGGGAGGAGCACGATAAGCGCGCGGATCGTGGCAGTGACGTTTTCTATGGCGGTTGCGCTGACGGCCTGTGCAAGTCCAGGTGCGGGTCCCTTCGATGACGGCGTCGAACCCGGCACCATACACGTGGAGGTGGATAACCACAATTTCTACGATGCGACCGTCTACGTGATCACCGGGGCAGGAGAAAGACGTCTGGGAATCGTACGAGGTAAAAGCGAGAAGACGTATGTGGCACGCTTGCTCGCGCCAGGCGAGGTTCGTCTGCGGGTACGGATGCTGGCGGGTGGCTCATTTACTACGGACCCGATGAACACGATCCCGGGAGAAACGATCCAGTTGATCATCCCGGCCGGCGTGGGCGACCAGGAATGAACTCCTCCGTCCAGAGCGGCTGGGCTTGGCCTCTTTGCGTCGCATTGATCGTGGTGTTGTCCTCAGGATGCGCTGGTTCTACTCCCAGTCCTTTCGAGGAGGGAGCGGGCTCCCCTCGGGGAAGACAACTCAACGTATGGGTTCGCAGCTCGAACAGAAACGCGGTAGAGGTCACCCTGCTGGGGGGAGCTGGGCAACGCATCGAGTTGGGGAGGCTGGAGGCTCGGCGGTCGGAGACCTTCACGGTCCAGTGGAATGACGGCATGATCCGAGCCCGTATCGAGATGGTGGCAGGCCGGCGCTTCACGACTCAGCCCGTCTTTCTGACCACGCAGGTAAGCATAGTCATAGATGTCGCCGAGCCGCTGAACCGGTCGATCATACGCGCCAACTGAGGCCCAGAAGGCTGTTGAAGGGGTTCGGTCTTCTCGCTACTCGCCGTAGGGCACCCAGATATTCTTGACCTGCGTGGCCTCCCTCAGGAACTCCTCGCCCTCACCCTGAGTCGCGGTCCACCAGTCTCGGTGCCGGCCGTCGCTCACCCAGGTACGCTTCATGTTACCGGTGGAGAGACGCTCTACTTCGGCGCCCGCCTCGGCCGAACCCCAATGCCAGATACCTCCGACATCGTCGTGCGCGGCTAGAACAGGTGCGAGCTCGGAGTGCAACCCGGTGACGATATTCACAACGCCGGCCGGGACATCCGAAGTCTCGAACACTTGGTAAAGGTCGGTAGCCAGAAGGGGCCACCTTTCGGACGGTACGGCCACGACGGCGTTGCCCATGGCGACGAGCGGCGCCACAAGCGACAGAAATCCGAGCAGAGGAGCCTCCTCAGGGCAAATCGCTGCCACCACTCCGATGGGTTCGGGCATGGCTAACGTGACGTTCCTGAATGGAGTATGGTGCACTCGACCGTCGTATTTGTCCGCCCAGGCCGCGTAGGAGAACAGGCGGCGTATGGACGCCTCCACCTCGGCCCTGGCATCCTTCGTCTTCATCCCTGTCACCCGGAACAAGCGTGACACGAACTCATCGGCTCGAAGAGATAGGTTTTCCGCGATGTAATAAAGGATCTGGGCGCGGTTGTGCGCCGTACGGGGAGTCCAGGTCTTGCTGCCCTTGTGGGCCGCCTCGACCGCGTTCCGAACATCCTTCCGGTTTCCTCGGGGTACCTCGCCTACGATGGCGCCGTCCCGGCCGCGCACCAGCAGACTGTAGTTGCCATCGGGCCTCGCCTGTTTGCCTCCGATATACAACTTCGGAGTACGGTCGATGGCCGGCATACCGTCTTTGCCGGGGCCAGGCGCTGCCGGCGTATCGTCAACTCCCGGATCGACCACTCCGCTGTCGTTGCCATGCTTCGGTCCGTAGGGCCTCGCTCCGTTCTTTCCCGATTGCCACAGAGGCTTCGTGTAGCCCCAGAGCCCCTCCTTTCCACCCTCGCGCCCGTAGCCGCTCTCACGATAGCCGCCGAAGCCGGCAGCCGCGTCGAACAGGTTGGTACAGTTCACCCAAACTGTCCCGGCCTTGAGTCTTGGCGCGATGTCGAGGGCTAGATTCACGCTCTCCGTCCACAAGCTGGCAGCCAGTCCATAGCGCGTATCGTTCGCCAGCGTCACAGATTCGGCCGGCGTGCGGAAGGTCATCATGACCACGACCGGACCGAAAACCTCGACCTGGGCGATGATCGACGATGGAGACACGTTCGTGCATAGGGTCGGTGGGTAGAACCAGCCCTCACGCGGCGCGCTCCACGAGGGCTGCCAAACGCGAGCGCCTTCCTCCTTACCCTGCTCGACCAGAGAGCTGATTCTCTCGAGTTGAACGGGCGCCACGATGGCGCCCATGTCGATTCCCTTGTCGAGGGGATCCCCCATTCGCAGGGTCTCCATGCGTGCCCGTAGCTTGCGCTCGAGCACGTCCGCCACGCTCTCCTGCACCAGAAGGCGAGAACCCGCACAGCAGACCTGGCCCTGATTGAACCAGATCGCATCCACCAC
>JBGMRK010000089.1:0-9355 GCA_048061375.1 Longimicrobiales bacterium
CCGTCTTGCCGCCCCTCACCCCCCTCGGTATCCTCTACAGTGAAACGAAATCAGCCGAACCTGCGGACTCGACAAGCATCCGTACTGCTCCTTTTGGCCGGTACGGCGTGCTCCTTCGCTCCCGCTCCCGAAGTCCCGCGGCCGGTCGCCGATCTTCCCGGGAGCTTCTTGGAATCGGAGGCCGAAGGTGACTACGCTCCCCTGGAGTGGTGGCGCGACTTCGAGGACCCCACGCTCGACGCGCTGATCGACTCGGCACTCGTTTCCAATCTCGATCTGGTCGAAGCCGTCGCGCGGGTCGAACAGGCGCGGGCTCAATCGGGGATCGCTTGGGCGGACCTCTTTCCCCAGATCCAGGCCGGGACCGACGTCAGCAAGACGAGCCAACCCGCGAACACGGGCATCGGTGGAGCCTTCCGCGATCTCACGCCCGATTCCTTGCTGGCCGGCCCAACGCTCGACAGGTTCGACTTCACGACGTATTCGGCGTCGCTCGGGTTCTCCTGGGAGCTCGATTTCTGGGGGCGTGCCCGCAACGACGGCCGCGCGGCAGCCGCGGACCTCATGGCCTCCCGTGCGGACCTGGACGCCGCGCGGTTGGGCGTGCTGTCCGAGACGATTTCCACGTACTTCCAGATCGCCGATCTGCGGGAGCGCGTGGGACTCACCCGTGAGACGGCCGAGGTGCTGGAGGAGCGGGAGGCGCTGACCGTGACCCGCTACGATCGCGGACTCGTCTCCTCACTCGAGCTGTACCAGGTGCGCCTCGACCTTCGAACCGCACAGGCGAGCTTGCCACAGATCGAGACCCAACTGGCGGAGGCCGAGGGCCGTATGGCCGTGTTGCTCGGAAAGTACGCCGGACGCATCGGAGGTCTTTTGGGTGATGCGCTCGACCCTGTCCAGGTCGTCAAGCCGATCGATACGGGCATTCCGGCCGACCTGCTCCTGCAGCGCCCTGACGTACGGGCCGCGGCCGAACGCATGGAGGCAGCCCGTTTCCGGGTGGGAGCCCGCAAGGCGCAACTCCTTCCCACGCTTACGCTCTCTGGATCGGCCGGGCGGCAGAGTCGTGACGTCGGTGGCCTGTTCGACGCCGACCAGTGGTTTACCAATTTCATCGCCGGGCTCACGGCCCCCATCTTTCAGAGCGGCCGGTTGCGCAACAACGTGAAGGCCGCCGAGGCGCAGTACACCCAGTTCGCGGCGGCCTTCGGCCGAACGGTCCTCACCGCGGTCTTCGAAGTGGAGACGTCGCTGAAGCGCTACGAGGAGGAACGGCAGCGCTTCGGGCTCCTGACCTCGCAGCGGGAGGAGGCGCGGGCCTCGGCGGACCTGCAGTCGAAACGGTATGCGGCTGGGGTGGCGGGCTACACGGACTACCTCGACGCGTTCCGGACTTTGCTCGGAGTGCGGTCCACTCTTTCTGCGGCCGGGACCGATCTCGCGCTCGCTCGACTCGGCGTCCACCGTGCCTTGGGTGGTGGGTGGACGGCCGACGACCCTCCACCGGTTCTCGGCTCAAGTCCTACGGACGCCGTACCAGGCCAAGGGGCCCCTAGATGACGAGTCGCACGCGCATTCTCACCATGGCCGGCATTATCGTCGGCGCGGCCCTCATCGCGTGGGTGATGGTCATGTTGCGGCCGGAGCCGCCACGGCGTCCCCCCGAGCCCGAGGCGCCGGTCGTGACCGTCGAGAGGGCGGTAGCCGGATCCGGCCCCATTCCGGTCTTCGGGAGCGGCACCGTGCGTCCGCGTTCGGAGGTCGACGTCGCGGCTGAGGTGGGCGGGAAGATCGTAGCGGTCAGCCCCAACCTACAGAGCGGCGGCCACGTGTCCTTGGGCGAGGTCCTCGTCCGGATCGACCCGGCCGACTACGAGAACCGGGTGCAACAGGCTCAGGCCGACGTCGCCACACAGCGAGTCGCGCTGCTTCAGGCCGAGGAAGAAGCGAAGATCGCGCGGGCCGAATATGAGCGGTTCCGGGCTCGGGAGAGTCGGCGCGGCGACGGATCCCCGCCGCCGAGTCCGCTGGCCCTGCGCGAGCCTCAACTCCAGGCGGCCAAGGCCGCACTCGCCCGAGCCGAGGCGCAACTTCGCGATGCGAACCTGGCCCTGTCTCGCACGGAAGTCACCTCCCCCTTCGACGGGCGCGTCCGAAACGAGACCGCCGATGTGGGTCGCTTCGTCGCTCCCGGTCAGAGCCTCGGCCGGATCTACGCTTCGGATGTGGTCGAGGTCGTCGTCCCGGTGTCCGACGACGACGCCGTCCTGATCCCCAGCCTGTGGTCGCTCCAGGCCGGGGACGACGATCGGTCCGTCGCGGCGACCGTAACCACCGAGTACGGCGATCGGAGCTTCTCCTGGGAGGGGTACGTCGACCGGGCCGAAACCGCGCTCGACGAGCAGAGCCGCACCATCGACATCGTGGTGCGTGTCACCGATCCGTTCAGCGAAGGGCGTCCAGCTGACGGCGACTCCGAGGTCGGAGCCGCGCCGCCCCTTCTCGTGGGACAGTTCGCCCAGGTGGCGATCGAAGGTCTCGAACCGGAGAAGTACTTCGTGCTGCCGCGCCGATCGCTCCGTCCGGACAACGAAGTCTGGGCGATCGGCACCGACGGTCGGGTGACGATCGTCGTGGTAGATGTGCTCCAGGAATCCGATGAAAAGATCTACGTCATCGGCGACTTGGCCGATGGCCAGTCCGTGATCGTCGCCGGGACGACCGTGGCGACCCAAGGCATGGAAGTGCGAGTGAACGACGCCGGGGGGCGGTAGCGTCATGACCGGCATTCCCGACGACCTCCATGGCCCGGTCGCCTACATGGCGAAGCACAAGGTGGCCTCGAATCTGCTCATGATCTTCGTGATCCTGGCGGGACTCGTGTCGCTGGGGGCTCTCGTCCAAGAGGTCTTTCCGGAGTTCAGCCTCGACATGGTCTTGGTCTCGGTGCGGTACCCGGGTGCGACGCCCGACGAGATCGAGGAGTCGATCCTGCTCAAGATCGAGGAGCAGGTGCAGTCGATCGAGGGCATCGACGAGATCACGTCCACCGCCGCCGAAGGCCTGGCTACGGTTACGCTCCAGCTCGAGTTGGGCGTGGATCTGAGTGCGGTACTCAACGACGTGAAAGCCGAGGTCGACCGGATCACGACCTTCCCCATCGACGCGGAACGGCCAGAAATCCGTGAGCTCACCAACCGCCAGAGCGGGATAAAGATCGCGGTCTTCGGTGACGTTTCCGAGCGAACCCTCAAGGAAATAGCGTACCGCACGGAGGACGCGCTCGCCGCACTCGACAAGGTCTCCTACGTGGAGACGAGCGGTGTTCGGCGGTACGAGATCTCGATTGAAGTCGAACAGAACACGCTGCGAGCACTCGGCCTCACGCTGGGTGACGTCTCGCGTGCGGTTCGACAAAGCAGCCTCAACCTCTCCGCGGGAAAGATCGAGACGCGCGACGAGCAGGTGCGAGTCCGCACACTCGGGCAGAACTACGACCAGCAGGACTTCGAGGCGATCGTGATCATCAGCCGCCCGGACGGCACGGTCGTACGACTCGGTGAGATCGCGACGGTGCGTGACGGCTTCGAGGACGCCGACCTGATCACGCGCTACAACGGCCGGCCCGCCGCGCTGGTAGAGGTTTACCGAACGTCGGACGAGCGCGTGCTGGAGATCGTGGAGGCGGTCGAGGCCGCGCTCGAGAACGACATCATTCCGGGGCTGCCAGCGGGCGTATCCCTGGAGGTGTGGGATAACGACGCCGACATCCTTTCAGACCGTCTCGAGCTATTGCTGAAGAACGGGGCGCTCGGATTGCTGCTCGTCATGATCGCGCTGACGCTCTTCCTCGAGTTGGGGCTGGCGCTCTGGGTGGCGGCGGGGATCGCCCTGTCGTTCGTGGGCACGCTGGCGGTGATGATGGTGCTCGGCGTCTCGATCAATGTGATGTCGCTGTTCGGCTTCATTCTGGCGGTCGGCATCGTGGTGGACGATGCCATCGTGGTCGGGGAGAACATCTATTCGGAGCGGGAAAAAGGAGTGCCCGGCCTGCTCGCGGCGGTGCGGGGCGCCAAACGCATCACGGGCCCGGTCATCTTCGCCGTACTCACGACGATCACCGCGTTCGCTCCCCTACTCTTCGTGCCGGGCGTGATGGGCAAGATCCTCGGGGCGATCCCGGTCATCGTGATTTCGGTGCTGCTCCTATCGCTCATGGAGTCGCTCCTGATCCTCCCCCACCACCTCTCACACCTGCCCGAGCCGCACACACGGAAGAAACATGGCATCTCCCGTCGGATCATGCTGATCCAAACCGCGGTCGACGCACGGCTCCAGGCCTTCATTCAGGGGCCGCTGGACCGGGCACTCCGGTTCACCGTCAGGGAGCCGGGCATCATCATCGCGGGGGCGGTGGCCATGATCATCGTGTCCGTCGCGCTCGTGCCCGCGGGCCTCATCCAGGTCGAGTTCTTTCCCAGTGTGGAGGGAGACAACGTGATCGCCGACCTCGAAATGCCGGAGGGTACCGCCGTGTCGCGCACGAGTGCAGTGGCCGAGCAACTTCGGCTGGCCGCCGAGCGCGCCGTCGAGCGCCTGGAATCCGAGCGGCCGGAGGGGTCCCCTCCGCTGGTCCGGGGAGTGTACAGCGTCGTGGGCAAGCCGCCACCCCTCGGGGGGCCGATCGCCGCGATCAGCGCGAGCGCACCGGTCTCCAACCGGGCGTTCGTGAATGTTCGGCTCCTCGCGGCCGAGCAGCGCACGGTCACCGCCCGACGCTTCGAGCAGGTGTGGCGCGAAGAAGTCGGAAACGTGCCCGAGGTGCGCTCTCTGACATTCATGGCCGACGTCCTCAACCTCGGGCCTCCCGTCCAGGTGGAGTTGTCCCACCCCGACCCGGAGAGGCTCGAAGCGGCCGGCCGTCGCGTGGTGGCCGAGTTGGAGTCGCTCGCGGGTGTGTTCGATGTGAAGACCGACCAGGATCAGGGCCTCAGGGAGATTCAGCTTCGCCTGAAGCCCGAAGCCCACAGCCTGGGGCTGACGTTGGACAACGTCGCGCGACAGGTCCGCGCGGCGTTCTTCGGGGACGAGGCGCTGCGGGTCCAGCGAGGACGCGAGGACATGCGCGTCTACGTGCGGCTCCCCGAAAGCGAGCGTAACGCCATCGCGGACGTCGAGGACTACATCGTACGCACTCCGGGCGGCGGCGAGGTGACGCTGAGTCGCGTCGCGAGCGTCTCGTTCGGCAAGTCTCCCACGACGATCCGCCGCGAGGGTGGCCGGCGCATTCTCACCGTCACGGCTGACGTGGATCCGGCGGTCTTGACCGGCCAGGACGCCACAGGAGAGCTGGAAAACGTCATCATCCCACGGCTCGCCGCGGAGGACGCGCGCCTCCGCTTCAACTTCGGCGGCGAGCAGCAGGAGCAGCAGGAGTCGTTCGCCTCCATCGGGCGTGGCTTCGTCCTGGCCTTGTTGGTGATCTATGCGCTGCTGGCTATCCCGTTCGGCTCCTACATCCAACCGCTCATCATCATGGCGGCCATCCCCTTCGGGATCATCGGAGCGCTCCTGGCTCACCTCTTCATGGGGCTGTCTCTCGGGCTGCTTTCGCTCTTCGGCATCATCGGACTCTCCGGCGTGGTCGTGAACGACTCCCTTGTGATGATCGACTTCATCAACGAGCGGTGCCGCAACGGCGTGCCCGCGCGTGATGCGATCGTCGAGGGCGCGAAGTCGCGCTTCCGCCCCATCATGCTGACCTCGCTCACGACCTTCCTGGGCGTTTCACCCCTCGTGTTCGAGCGGAGTCTGCAGGCGCAGTTCCTGATTCCGATGGCGGCATCACTCGCGTTCGGGATCCTGTTCGCGACGGCGATTCTGATGCTGCTGGTGCCGGCCCTGGCGATGGTACAGGCGAACCTGGCGGAGTGGTGGGAGGGGCGACGGGTAGGGCGAGTCACTTCTGTCGTGGCGGAGGTGGGGGCTGCGGGGGACTGAGGGTTACTTCAGTCCGCCGGACTCACCGAGGCGGTTGCGAAAAGATCCAGCGCAACCCGTCCCTGAGCACGACCGGCATCACCGATCGGTGCGTCTGACCCTCGAATCGCGTGACCTGCCACCGCAGGTCGGCGTACTGCCGGACCTTCAGAGTATCCTCCAGCGCGGCAACGCTCGCGAGGAGTTCGGGCTTGTCGAGCAGTCCCACAGCGATGTACAGATTGGCCGGCGCCGATTCGTTGTGAGCGGCATACTCCTGTTCATTCCGAGAGCTCCCGCCTTCATCGACCCAGAGGGCGGGCGAGGACGCGATGTAACTCGTGAAGGCCTCTGGTCGTCGAAAGACGGCGTCGACCACAAATTGTCCCCCGAGTGAATGTCCATGCAGCACACGTTGCTTCGGATCGCCGCGGTATGAGCGTTCGATGCGTGGGGCCAACTCTTCGGTGAGGAAGCGGAGAAAGTCGTCTGCGCCCCCGGAGGTGAGCGGTGGGTGCGGGCCGAACGCCGCTACCTCTCGTGCGATCGTCTCTTCGACCACGGCGCTCTGCCGGAGCGTCATGTCTCGAACACGCAGGGCGATGGCGTCACCGAGTCCGCCCGGGTAACCGATTCCAACGACCAGCATCGGTGGAATGAGCTGGTCTGCGGACAGCACTCGAGCAATGTCGGTTGCCATGCCGAACGTCCACCAGGCGTCCGGGAGATAGAGGACCGGGAACCGCGCGTCCGCCATTCGACGGTAGCCGAACGGGAAGGACACGGTGATCTGGAAATCCGCGTCGACAACTTCCGAATGCATGACAAACGTCTCGGAGTCCGGAATCGTGGCCAACGACGGTGGAGATTGAGCGAGCAACTGACCGCCGATCAGCACGAGCCATGCGGCCGTAGCGCAGAGTGACTTCATCGAGGCACGCACCTAGCGCTTGGGCTCGATGAGGTAGATGTCGCCGTAGTCTCGGTCCCGCGAATACACGAGGCCGCTCCCGTCCCAGGCCCATCCGCCGCCGTGCACGTGCCACTCGCCGTTTCCAAACGTGATTTGCTCGGGGTCGCCATCGACTGCGGGAAGTTGGTCTGGCGAACTCGTCGGGCCGAGGCGAAGCATCTGCAGCTCCATCGTAAAGTGACTCACCGACGTAATGAACGTGAGGGCGCTCCCGTCGGGTGAAACCGACACCTCCGATATAGCTCCGGCAAACAAGAGCACGTCATCTCCCGTCCCGAGATGTGCGGCGCGTAACTCCACCTGCCCGGACCCGTCTGGAGCCCGACGCGTGTATATGACGCGCTGCCCATCTTTGTACCAACCAAAGCTGAAGGCGTCCCCGACCATCGACTCGCGCCGATTAGTCCCGTCAGGCTCGATGAGCCAGATGGCGTTGCCGTCCTCCCCCGGCGCGAGGTATCCGATCACGCTCCCGTCCGGGGCCCACCGCGGGCCGGCCTGGGTGTCACCCATATGCAGCGACCAGGGGAGCTTGTGGTCGCTGAGTTGCCGAGTGATGCCGGTGGCCGCGTTCACGATCCAGAGTTGGACCGCCCCCCCGCGATCCGACAGGAAGACGATTTCATCGCCGTCCGGCGACCAGTCGCCCATCCGGTCGGCCGCCCCCGGCCGGTCGGCCGGGTCGGTGGTGAGCTGGCGGGACTGGTTCGTGGTGCGGTCGAGGAGCCAGAGATCGTAAGGCGGACCCCTCATCCACACGATCTGGTTCCCGTCGGGAGAGAGGCGCGGTCCGAAGTTCTCGCCCGTCAAGAAGGTGATGCGCTCGTCCTGGCCCGGCGCGTCGATGGGGATCCAATGTAGGTCTACCTGATGATCTCGGTGGTCGTACGCGATCGAGCCCGTGGGCCCGACCGTGGGCGTCCCATGAAACCCGGCGCCACCGGAAGTCAGTTGGCTGGGTTCGAGCGTGGCCAGGTCGAACTCCCAGATGTTGGGGGCGCCACCCCGCATCGAGGTCGCGACAAGCTTCTCATCGCCGGGGAACCATGAGGGGAACATGTCCACCCCATCACCGAGCAACATGGAGGGCTCCGCCCCCTCCGTCGGGAGAAGCCATACGGTCGGGACTCCCTCCTGGATGCGCTGGAAGACGATTTGCGTGCCGTCCGACGACCACGACGCCCACCCATCCTCCGCGCCCGCTGGCGGCGTGGTGAGCCGCGTCTGCTCGCCGGTCGCCAGATTCACTTTCCAGAGCGCTACTTCCTCGGCCGCGTCCATCTTCGAGAACAGCAACTCCTCGGAGTCCGGCGACCAAGGGTTCGTCCCCATGGTGAGAAACCACGTCATCATGCGCTCGAGGAAGGGAACATTGGTCTCTGCGACCAAGCGCTCGGCCCCGCCTGTCGGTGGGATCCAGTAGATATTCGAGCCGGTCCCACGGTCGGAGAGAAAGGCGATCTTCGAGCCATCGCGCGACCAGCGAGGATTGATCTCATCGTACGGACTGTCCGCCGTCAGGATGTGGGGATCGCCACCTCCCAACGACAGAATCGCTACGTCGGCGTCGCCACCACCGGTCGTGCTGTACGCGATCTGGCTGCCGTCGGGCGACCAGCTCGGGCTCATCTCCCATCCGGCGAAGCCCGTAACACGCCTGATCGTAGAGCCGGTGAGGTCGTCCGTTGGAGCATCGCCGGCCGGTCCGAAAAGGGCCCACACGAGGAGGGCCGCCAACCCACCGGCAAACGCGACCCGGAGGGCGCGCCTCTTCCTGGACGCGAAGGACTCCGGGACCGGAGCCACCGGCGTCTCGGCGATCAACGCGTCCGCAAACTCCTTGGCGCTCTCGAACCGATCGGCCGGAACCTTGGCCAGGGCCTTGTTCACCGCCGCTTCGACGTTGGCCGGGACCGTATCCCGAATCGTACGGAGATTGAGAGGCTTCTCGCCGATGACCTTGGCGATGACCGCTTGCACGTTGGATCCCGCGAATGGCGGGTCGCCGGCCAGCATCTCGTACAGCACGCTTCCCAAGGCGTAGATGTCGGTCTGCGGTTTGGCCTCGCGGTCCCCGACCGCCTGTTCCGGACTCATGTAGTAGGGCGAACCCAGCGACAATCCGGTCGAGGTGAGCCGCTCGCCGCCCACGTTGCTCACGGCGACGGCGATACCGAAGTCCGCCACCATGGGCGCGCCCTCGTGCAGCATGATGTTGGCCGGCTTGATGTCTCGATGGATGACGTTTTGCCGGTGGGCGTAATCGAGTGCGTCGGCCACCGCCCGCGTAATCGCGACCGCCTCGTCGATGGAGAGTTGCTTCTCGCGATCGATCTTGTCGCGCAGCGACTCTCCTTCGATGAACGGCATCACATAGTAGAGATCTCCATCCGCTTC
>JBGMRK010000090.1:0-9190 GCA_048061375.1 Longimicrobiales bacterium
GCCGACCAATCCCACCGTCGCGATCAGCGGAGTCCCAGCTCGTGGCCGACGTCCATTGCGCTCACAACTCCGTCGTTGAATTCACTAGCCACCCATCACGGCCTTTCGTACCTTCGATCCATCCGCTGACCGACAGTCCTACGCCCGAGATCATATGGCCATGCACACCACCCACCACAAGGCCGTCTTTCGGATTCTCGACGTCATGGACGGTCCCTATGGGGGCCGTATCCTCAAGCTCCGGCTACAGGGGGGAGAGGCACCCACGATAAGGGAGCTCAAAGGCGCCCGAATGAAAGCCGCCTCACCCGACGGTAGCGCAGAGTGCGAACTCCGCGTCCTGGGCTTCGCGCTATTCGGCGGGCGGCCCTCCGACGAGCGCCTCGCGCGAACGGGGCGAATCGACATCAGCGTCGAGGCCGCCGATGGTGGGGCGGATCACTTGGCGGCTCATTGGGAACTCGTCGGGCCGATCTAGTGTCCTCTACCTGAGCCCCTTGGGATCCCTCTCGAAGATCTCCCGGAACCACGCCCGGTACTCCTGAGTGGCGTTCGGGTTCTCGTCGAGCCATGTGCGCCGTTCCGCACGAAACTCGTCCGCCCGAGCTGTGAGGATGAAGGCGTCCAGGTAGCCGTTCTCGTTGGCGAAGATGAGTTCATCCAAGGGTGCGTAGGGGGCAAGGTCGAAAATGGTGCGTCCGTACAGCCATGCATCGGCGACCCGGGCGAGGATGGCGCGCTCGAGCTCATAGCCCTCCAGGCCTACGGCGTCGGGCAGCCACTCATCCAGCCGATCCATCTTCTTCATTATGTGGAGGTGAGCGTAGATCTCGTAGTGATTTCTGGCATCGGGAGCCGAGCCTTGCAGGTTCACGGTGGCCGTGTCACCAACGATGGTGAATCCCTCCCACGGATACACCGATTCTTCGACCGCCTGCGTTGCGATGAAAAACGAGGGATCCTCGACGATGTTGCGCAACTCCTCCCGCACCCACTCGTCGATTACGGCCATGCGTGCCTGATCCGCGGTGAGCCTGGCGCCCGATCTCATTACGAGCGACCGCGGCTTTGGAAGACCGACCGTGGCGGCACACCCGGCGAGGAGCGGAAGTAGCACCAGCGCCGGAAACAATGCGGACCACGTTCGGGTTTTTCTCTCAGAGATCATTAAGATTGCTCGCTCGAAAGACTTGACACATGAAAGTACCCGGACGGAATTGTGGTACGTCGAATTGAATCGCGAGATCCGTACGTCGCCAAGTTGGAATTATGACCGAGCCAACGCAAGAGTTCCGCGCACCAGATAACATTACACCCGAAGACCTTGCCGACGACCTTGCCCGCCTGGTCTGGGAGAGTTTTTCGGATTTCGTAGCCGCCGGCGAGACCGAGCCGGCTCTCGCGGACCTGGGCCTCATCGACGACAGCGGTAACCCGGATCAGCGGGTGGTCGAAGAGGCGCTCATCTTCTTGATGTGGGCGCACACGCGCGGCGCTCAAATGGCCTTCGTGGGCCGCGCGCCGGACGAACTGGTCAAGCGCGCCTTGGACGGTCTCCACTCGGCGGTCTTCGAGGACATGGTTGAGAACGGCACGCCTGAGACGCAACTCCCGGTGTTCGAGCAGCGCGTCGGAGCCCGCTACAAGGAATACCACACCGCCTCAGCCGAATCCGACGGGCGCCTGGGCAAGGTCGCCGTACAGCATCTGACAGGGGGCGAGGCGGTCTCGGACTTGCTCACCTGGGCGGTTACGGAGCGTGCGCTCGCTGTGGCGCGCCCGCTCAAGGACTACCTGGAGGACGTCCAGCTCATTCCGTAGAGGCGTTCACCCCCCGCGTTCGCGTCACCACTTACTTCCCTCCTTCGCCCCGCCATTTCATCAGCTCGAACGGGCTGCGGCACTCTTTGCACCAATACATGGACACGGAGAGCTGCGAGCCGAACGCATTCATCAATTCGGTGGTGCTCCCCTCGCAAAAGGGACACTGCGGAGCCTCCGGGAGCCCGCCTGGAAGGCGCTCGGAGCCAACCGAGTCCCTCACTCGACGAAGAGCATTCTGTTGCGATCTCCGCGAGCGCGCTCGATCGCGTCGTCGTCCGGGCCACCCGGCCCCCGGCCGCGGGATTCATCCCAGCCCTCACTCCGCGGCTCGGCGGCGGACAGGTCGATCTCCAACTCGGCGAGCGCCGGCCCAACCAGGGCCTCGAAGCTCGAGCGTATCACCCCCGGGGCGTCCGTCAGCCCGGCGTCGGACAGCGCGTTCGCCGGGGAGTCCTCGGGCGCCATCCACGCCAGTGTGCTCGGCAACATCTCCAAAGTCGCATCTCGCAACCGCGTGCGCGCCTCTTCGGATGCGTTGGCCAATCGATGGTACCAGGCGGCCGCCATGTCCCAGTGGAACTCCTCCTCGGCCAGCATCTTCGGAACGCGTGACCGAGCCGGCTCATACCCGCCACCTGCGAAAGAGCGCAGACAGGTGGAGATCGCGCCGTCGATCACCACACAGCCGGCCACCACGGCGGCCCAGTCCCCGAAGGGCCGGTCCAGCGCATCGGGCGAACAGTACTCGTCAGCGGGGCGCCCGTGCTCGACTTGAACCGGGTCCATGTCGAAGGCCTTCAGCATCGCGTAGAGCAGCCGCGCGTGACCCCACTCGTCCTGTGCCATCGACGATGCCGCGATACCGGTCTCAAGGGAGGGAGCGCCCAAAAGCCAATCGCTGTACCGCAGGCCCATCACGCGCTTGGCGTCAGCGAGTGCGATGACCAAGCGGCGAAGCGCTTCCCGGGCCTCGGGGGAGAGCTCATTGGCGGACTCAACCGCGCCGCCGCTCACGGCCTATCCCCCCGCGGCAGCGCCGCCGCCGCGAACGGGCCGTCCGTGCGATTCACGGGGATGATGGAAGTCCGGGGCACCACACACATCTCAAACCAGCGCTCTTCGTCATAGGTCTTCCATGCATATACGCGCGCGAGCGCATCATCCATGGCATCGACGTACCCGATGTGCCTCAGGGGTTCGCCGCGCTCCTTCCGAGCAAACACTTCGTAAACCGCTTCGTGCATATCGAACTCTTCCTGTCATCCGTAGGTTGCTAGCCCGCCACACCCACTCCCAGGCGCCTGAGAGCCTTCCGGCCGCGCTCGCTGATGCGGTCGTTTGTCCACGGTGGATCCCAAACCTCCTCGATCTCGACCCGATCGATCCAACTCTCGCTGAGCAACCGGTCTTCGATGTCTTCGCGTATGAAAGCCATACATGGGCAAGCTGTCGCCGTGAACGTAAGGCGCACCTTCACGTGAGTGTCCACGAGGCCCACGTCGTAAATCAGACCCAGATCCACCAGGCTGATCGGAATTTCGGGATCGAGCACTTCGTGAAGCAGATTCCACACTGAGGATCGACGGTCTTCCGGCGGCACCTGGAGCGGTTCGGACCACATGTCCCGTCCACCGCTGACCTGAGATGCCGGCATGTGCGCTAAGCCCTTCATGACGGGAAGACCGGTCATGCCGCCGTGAGCCATCTCGCCACCTGGTCACGCGAGCGGCGGATCGACTCGACATAACGCTGGTTCATCGGGCCCCGCGCCTTCCACCGCTCGAACACCGTGTCCCAACTGATCTCACCGTCCTCGAAGAACCAATGCTTCTCAACGGCGTCGTACTGGCACGGGAACGGATAGTCCATGACGTACTGCTTCGTGCTCTCGTCATAATGCGCCGGGACGTTCAAACCCAACCCTTCGCAAAGGGGCACGGTAGCGGACATCCATACCTGGCGAAGCTGGTCGTTGGTCAGACCCTTCAGCTTGTAGTCGAGTTGGCCCGAATGGCGCTTCATTTCGTCCGGGAGCCCGAACCACTCGAGCGTCATCGGGAACATCCAGTCCACCGAGTGTTGGAGCACCTCCCGAACCTCGCCGCCCGCGTTGGAAAGCCGCTTCATCCAGACCTCGCCATGCCTCAGGTGGAAGGTCTCCTCCATTCCGACCTTTATGAGCGCTCGCTTGAGCGGCCCGTAGGACGTGTTCTCGTGCACGTCGGTCAGCAGCGTGATCCCGGCGCGGTCGAAGAAGCCGGTCGCGACCACCAGGTCGGCCCAGTTGTCCAACGGCTGATCGAAGCCGTACGGATGTTTGAACTCGTGGGGCTCTCGCCCGTAGACGAGCCGCTCCTTGGACTCGCCAATGTCCTCGAGCAGCCGGTACGCGATGTTCGCGTGGGCCAACTCGTCCTGGATGATGGCGTGGGCGCTGACCTGAGTATTGGTCGATGGCGCGTACCTGGCCGCCATCCAGTAGGCGGGAGCACTCATCAACTCCGTGTCGGCTTGGACCGTGAGTTGGACCACCAGTGACTTGCGGTAGCCCTCCGTCATCTCCTCGACCGACTCGACGATGTAGCCCTCCTGGACCTTCGCCTTGAGTTCGTCCTCGGTGAACGGCGCCATTGTGTTCCCTGCCCTCCATTTTTTCGTTCGAACGATCGTTCGAACTAGCCATGAACCCTGGATAGCGGCTCAAATCATGCCAAGCGGGCTCCGCGGGGAGGCCCTAGAAGCCTCTACCCTCGGGTTAAATACCCAGAGACGCCCTGATGAGGGGACTGATGCGCTCGGGTGTCCACGGCGGGTCGAAGGTCAACTCGACCTCCGCAGTCTCGACGCCCTCCACCGCGAGCACGGCGTTCTTCGCGTCCTCGACGATCTGGCCCGCAACCGGGCACATGGGAGAGGTCAACGTGATCATCACATGCACGTCTCCCTCGGACACCTCGATGTCGTACACCAGTCCCAACACGACGAGATCGAGATCCAGTTCCGGGTCTTTCACCCCCCTCAAAGCCTTGTTTACGTCTTTTTCCGTGACCATAGCTAGTGCTTCCGAATGAAGAGTACCGTCGTCTCGACCGCGTCGTCGCCCTGTGCACGTCGAAGGGCCTTGTGTACGGCGGAGACCACCTCGCCGGCGGGTTTCTGCTGCAAGTTCGACACGAGATCGGCCGCCCCCCGGAACATGCCGGTGGACCCCTTCGAGAGCACGATCACCATGTCCCCCGCCCCCACAGTTACCGTCTGTGTGCCGTATTTGAATCCGTCCAGCATCCCCAACGGCGGACCGTGCGATGGGAACTCGTCGAGTGTCCCGTCTCTCCTGATCACCGCTCCGCGGATGCCGCCCCCACTGCTCCACGTAACGCCGCCCTCCCCGGGTACCAGCACGGCGCAGGCCACATGCTGAGAGGACCCAGGCACCGCATTCCGCGTGAGCATGCCGTTCACCTCGGACAGAAGCCGCTCCACCGAACTCTCACGAGCCACGGCCTCCCTTAAAAAAGCTTGGCCAAGCGCCAGTCGGTACGCCGGAAGGGGACCGTTGCCTTGGATGGTCATGCACGCCATTCCGGTCCGGCCATCCGAGAAGGTGAGGTCGACCCACGACGTGTCACCGTGTCCGGTATCCTGAAGCATGGTTCCGGCAGCGAGATCGTATCCCTCGGCGCGTGGGGCATCCTTGGGCATGAGGGACCGCTGAAGCGCACGGCTGGCAGCCACGGCGGACTCGTCCACAGCCTGCGTGGTTCCGTCCTGATCCTTGTCCGAGGTGGCGAACCGAACCCCCAGGGCCCTGAGGGCCTTCGAGAGCGACTGCATCACCCGTACCGCGAGCGTATCGGCCCCGAGCAGCAATAGAAAGTCGTCCCGCGGCACAACCATCAACTGGGTATCGTCTACGGCGCGTGCCGTGGCCGAGCGAGGCGCGTCGTTGAGCAGTGCCATCTCCCCGAACGCCTCTCCGCGTCGGCGCACGGCGAGCTTTTCTTCGTCCCCTCCGGAGACCCGCTTGACGATCTCGACCGCCCCATCCACCACCACGTAGAACGCGTCGCCGGACTCCCCTTCCTCGAAGAGGACTTCGCCCGCCTCGGCGGTGGCACCACCTACGATGTTCGCGATGCGCTCGAGGTCGTCGTCGGGAAGCCCCTCGAAGAGGTCGACCTTGGCGAGCACCGCCGAAATCTCGTCCGTCGTGTACATCTGCCCTTCTGAAGTCAAGAACCCGCCTCCAATACCGGTTTTCGTGGGGATCCCAATCTATCCCCGCGCCACGGGATGGGAAAAGGCCTCGGTCCCGGGAACCCAGCGCGACGAAAGTGCTTGCAGTAATGCGGAGGGGGCTCCCAGATTTGCAGATAGGGAAAGATTCCACGAGAGGCCGTAGTAAGCAGTTCCCCCGATGCCCCGCCGAATCATATGGATATTTACAAGATCGTCCGGATCGTTGTCTCCGTCGTCCTCGCTCTGACAGTCGTCACGTGCACGGACGCGCCGGTCGCTCCGCCGGGAAGCGTAGAGAGACCGATCGTACTGGAGCCGATGTTCTCGTACGCCGGTGTACAGCAGGGTACGCCGCAAGCGGAGGCTCTGGACGCGGCGTTCGACCGAGTGAACGCGGTACGCGTGCTCGTGTTCACGGACAACCCGAGGACCCTGCTGCTCGACGTGGTGATCCCTGCTGAGGCGGACTCCGAGGGGATCGAAGTCGAGGTAGAGATTCCCGGAGCGGAGCCGGGCCAGGCACTGATCGTGGTGATCCTGGGACTCGAGATCGTTGACGGTGTGAAGACCGAGTTGTTCACGACGGGCGAATTGTCGGTAACGGCTCAGGCCGCGGACGACGGCAGTCCCCCGCAGCAGATCGATGCGGCGCTGACCTACACGGGTCCGGGCGCAGCCGCTTCTTCGGTGGAGATCGTGGGCGGCGATCTGGTGCTGTCGCCCGAGGCTAGCGGAGCGCTGGGAGCGGTGGTGCTGGATCCTGACGGCGGCGAGATCGCGGACGTTCCTGTGGTGTGGACGTCGGGCGACGGCTCGGTTGCGTCGGTGGACAACGAGGGTGTCGTGACGGGCGTCTCGGACGGGATGACCGAGGTGACGGTCACGACGCCGAACGGCCAGACGGCATCTGCGGTGGTGTACGTGGTCGACGGCATGCTGGCGTTCGTGCAGGGCGGCCAGGTGATGACGGCGAACGCGGGCACGGAGGCGGCGGCTCGCGGAGGCTCAGGGGCGAGAGGTCCGGCGTGGAGCGCCGACGGAGCGCGGCTGTTCTACGGAGCGGGCGGCCAGGTGCACGAGACGGGCGGGGGCGCGGTGACGGACGGTTCGTGGCCATCGGTGAGCCCGGACGGGACGAAGCTGGCGGTCGAGGTAGGTGGCCGAGTCGGGTTCACGAACATCGACGGCAGCCAGCCGACAGAGGGGCCCGAAGGTAAGACTCCATCGTGGCTGAACAACTCGACGCTGGTGGTCGACGGCGGCTCGGTGCAGCAAGTACGTGCGAACGGAGAGGATCGTACGACGCTGGACGGCAACCTGCTGGCTCGGATGCCGGCGGTGTCGGGCGGTCGAATACTGTACGTGGGCTCGGACGACAAGGTACGGCAGGTAGGGGGCGGCGTGGTGATCCTGGACCTCGCGGTGAACTCGAGGCCGGCGCTGAGCCCGAACGGGCAGTGGGTGGTGGGCTCGACGGCGGACGGCCTGCATGTGGGTCCGGCGGACGGGAGCGGGCCGATCCGGCCGATGGGCTTCCCCGGAGCCCTGGATCCCGTGTTCCAGCCAATGGGCGCAGCGCAGGCGCCGCCGGTGCTGACGCTGAGCGGGTTCCTGCCGGCCGAGCCGATCCCGGGTCAGCCGGTCGAGATCCTGGGTTCGGGCTTCGACTGGATCATCGCGGCGAACACGGGCGTGGAGTTCCCGACGGCCGCGGGTCCGGTGCCTGCGGAGGACGTGGAGGTCCTGGAGGACCGGCTCCGCACGATGGTGCCCAGAGATCTGGTGGCCGGGCAGGTGACGGTACACACGCTCACGGACGAGGCGAGCCTAAACGTCGATCCCCCGCGCTTCGGTAGCGTGGAGTTCTGGGCGAGGACACCGTGGGAGGCACCGGTGGGCGGCGTGGTGATCGCGGTGCTACAGGATGGCGTGGTTGCCGGATCGGCCACGACAGGGACGGACGGCATGGCCACGGTCGACGGGCTGTTGTTCGGCGACTACACGCTGGGCGTCACGCCGCCCGCCGGGTTCACACACACGGGCGGCGATGCGGCCGTGACCGTTGGTCCGACGGTCGCGCACGCCGATATCGAGCTCACGCCCGTGGTCGACAGGATCGAGACCATACCCGCCGAGTTGATCGTGGAGGTCGACGAGGTGATCGACGTGGAGTTGATCCCGCTCGACATCAACGGCGTGGTGATCCCGCAGGTCGACGTGAGGCGCTGGGCCGGAGTCTCGGCGTCCATAAGCTGGAGCGGCGCAGACCTCAGGGGCGTAATCCGTGGGATCGCTCCGTCCCCGGCCGGCGGGGCCCTCATCCCGATCTTCATCGATGGTCGAGACTTCCAACTCCAGGTTACTGTACCGGGTGGGGGCGGAACGCTCTTGTTGTCCCCGGCGGAAGCCGAAAAACTGCTCGGAGGCACGCAGCAGTTCAACGTGCGCGACGACGTGTCGGGGCCATTCACCTGGTCCGTGAACGGGGTCGGAGGCGGTAATGCCACGTTCGGAACCATCGACTCCAAAGGGTTCTACACGGCTCCGGCTGCGGTGCCATCGCCCGCGACATTCCCGGTTTGCGCCAGCCTCTCCGGCACACAATGGTGCGCAACGGTCACCATTTCGCCGATTCCGACGGCCGGCGAGGACGTGGCCGTCTTCAACGACCTGAACATCTTCGACAATGGCGCGCTCACCAATCTCAACAACCAAGCGCTGGTGAGGAACCTGGTCAACTTCACGTCGGCGAAGCCGCGCGCAAGCGGCACCGTAGTCTGGTGGGACAACGGGCGCGCTTCTGCCTGCGGCGGCGGCACCTCCACCTGCTCGACTGTCGCTATGACCACGAGCGTGGGGATCATACAAGGTGAAGGCTTCACGGTCGTCCAGCAATTGACCACCTCGGGAAGCCTGGTGAGCATTCCGTCCAACGTGAAGGTCATCTGGCTCTGGCAGCCTACGATTGCGTTTACAACGGCTGAGATCAACGCGCTCAAGCTGTTCGCTGCCGAGGGTGGCCGGATCATTTTCGTGGGCGAGCACTCCACCTTCTATCCGCAGATCGCCATTGAAAACCAGTTCCTGGCTGACATGGGTGCTCAGATGACGAACCAGGGCGCGCAAA
>JBGMRK010000091.1:0-6918 GCA_048061375.1 Longimicrobiales bacterium
CTGGGCTCTAATCAGAATCTGCTCGAGTAGCGGCGCGAAATCCGACGTAGGCGCGCCTTCGGCCGCCGTCGCGGAGTCTCGCATCACCGTCAGAATGGTGCCCTCTACGGGCTGATCGAGCGCCTCGTGAAGATTCTGTACGCCCGCCGCCATAGCGCCGGCGAAATGGTTCGCGTCGATACGGCCCTCACCCTTCACTTTGGTCGCGAACCCCAGCAGGAAATGCGAGAGCATCATGCCGCAGTTGCCCCGAGCGCCCAGAACGGCGGCCTGGGCCGCCTGTTCCGCTACCACCGAGATGGACCGATCCCGGTTCGCCCGAATCTGATCCGAGATCGCCTGAAGAGTCAGTGCCAGGTTGGTGCCCGTGTCGCCGTCGGGCACCGGAAAGACGTTGATGCGGTTGAGCAGCCCCCGTTGCTGTTGGGCGTACTCGCAGGCCGCGAGCAGGGCCCTGCGGAACCGGGGACCATCGACGTATGAGATCTGCATTCTGGGAATGTTGGAGTAAGGGCCGGGGCGGCGCAACGCACACTCCAGCTTCATGGCGAGAGATGGTCTTGAGGCTTCGCCCCGACTGCGCCAGCTTATGGTACTGCGATCGCGCCACACTACCGATCGATCAGGAGGACCCAGTGAGCGAAAGCGGCACAAGAGTCCATTGGCTCGCGCTGGCGATGGGACGCGCACAGATGGGTGACGCAACCGGTTGCGGTGTCGCGGCGGACGCCACCGTGAGCGAGGCGTGGCCATGGGTGGCCGATTTCCTGGGCGTGCCCGAGGACGATGTTACGGCTGCGGTGGCCCGGGCCTTTCACCTGGAGCTGGCCGACTTCTCCGCCACCCAGCCCGAGGCCCTGTCTCTGCTGCCCAAGCGCCACGCAGTCCGGTACGGTGTGCTTCCAATCCGGTGCACCGATCGGGATTTCGTGGTAGCCACTGCCGAGCCCGTCGACTTCGAGGCGGAGCGCGAGATCGGATTCCTCTCCGGGCGCAACATCGTGTTCGTCATGGCCTCTCCGGCCGCGATCAGTAAGGCGCTACAAGAGCAGTATAGAAAGCATCCCAAGGTCAAGAGCGTCCTGGAAAACATCGACTACGCGGAGGCTGTCCAGAGCGTCAGCTTCCCCCCGGAGGTCTCCACACGGGCACCCGCCGAGCCCGGTGAGGACCGGATCGGTGGCGTCGTCGCACTCATCCTCCATGAGGCGGTGAAGGCCGGCGTGTCTGAAGTCCAACTCACGCCCAAGGCAAGCACGGGCCAGGTGCTGCTGAAGGAGGACGCCGGTTTCACCACGCTGCTGAAGCTGCCGGTCGACGTGCTCGTGCAGGTGACCGAACGCATCAGTCTCCTCGCGGACGTACCGACCGAGCCTGAAGCCGCCTTCGGGAGCTTGGTCGTATTCGTCGGCGGTGCTACCCACGAGGTCTCCGTCCACCTGCTACCCGGCCTCGCTGGACGAATGCTTCTCCAGATCAGCGCGGACTCGGCCGCCATCTCGGGCGCGCCTACGGGAGCGGTATGGCAACCGGAGACAACCACCGGCGAAGGCCATATTCTCGTCGTGGACGACGACGCGGGTGGCCGCATGCTGATGAGGACCGTGCTGGAGAAGAACGGCTTCTCCGTATCCGAGGCCGACGACGGCACGACCGCGCTCCCGCTCCTCCAACTCGCCGACGATATCGACGCCGTCTTGCTCGACCTGATGATGACGAGCATGGACGGCCTCGAAGTGCTTCTCCGCGTCCGCAAAGGCCGAAAGACAGCAGGCCTCCCCGTGGTCGTCCTGACGGCTTCGAAAAACCCCGAGGATGAGCAGGAGCTCCTTCGAGCGGGCGCAGATGATTATCTTCGTAAGCCGGTGGACCCCCATCAGTTGGTCAACCGGATGAAATCAGTGCTCAGGAGGTCCCGCTCCTACATGGACTAGGACGTCGTGCAGCGGTGCGGGTCGCCTCCCCCCATCCACTCCACGCGTCACCCGTTCAGGGGCCGCCCGAGCGAAAACCGAACTCGACTGAAAAAGGGAGCGTACAAGTGGTGGATGTGTGGTGGTGGTGGTGGTGGTGGTGGTGGATTCCGGGTCGTATTGCGGCCCCGACTCTCCTGATAGCGACCCTATTACTCGTTCCAGCGGAGGGGGGAGCGCAGTCGTCCGGCCATGCCCCGGCTCCTGGAGCGGACCGCTTGGCACGCGCGTCCCGTGTCGAGTCCGGGATCCGGATCGACGGCGTGTTGGACGAGAGCATCTGGGGGCAGATAGCACCGATCACCGATTTCCTGCAGCGAGACCCGGTGGACGGCGCTCCGGCCACCGAGCGTACCGAAGTCCGCATCGCGTACGATGAGAACGCTCTCTATTTCGGCCTGATCATGTACGACAGCGATCCGGACGCCATTCGGACCAGCATTCTCCAGCGCGAGGGCCGCATCGATCAAGACGATCACGTCTGGATCGCACTCGACACGTATCATGACGGCCGGAACGCTTACCTCTTCGAGATGAATGCCTTCGGCACGCAGGGCGATGCGCTCTTCAGTGACGAATCGATGACGTTGGCCGATTGGAATTGGGAGGGCGTCTATCGGAGCGAGGCCCGCATCACGTCCGAAGGCTGGGTCCTCGAGGTAGCGATCCCGTTTACGACCATCCGTTTCTCCGCCGATGAGGCGCCGGAGATGGGCATCGCCATCCGCCGGGCGATCCGACGCAAGAACGAGGAAGTGTATTGGCCCCATATCGGCCAGGAATTCCGAGCCGGTATTACGCAGGTGTCCCAATACGCCACGCTGACGGGAATGCGGGATCTGCGCCGCGGACGTTACATGGAGCTCAAACCGTTCGGAATCGTGGGCGCTCAAAAGCTCGGCGGCGCGGAGCGCACCGACGTGCTCGACGACCTCGGTCTCGACTTCAAGTATTCGATCACGTCCAATCTCACGCTGGACCTCACGCTGAACACCGACTTCGCACAGGTTGAGTCGGACAACGTCCAGATCAACCTGACCCGCTTCAACCTGTTCTTTCCCGAAAAGCGGGAGTTTTTTCTGGAACGTGCGGGGGTGTTCAACTTCGGAGACCCACGGCAGACGGAGATCTTCTTCAGCCGGCGTGTCGGCATCGCGAACGACATCATCGGAGGGGGCAGGCTTACCGGCCAAACGGGACCGATCTCGATGGGCTTCCTGAGTCTCCAGACCGCGGACGCCCTTGTTGGCGACGAGCGAGTCCTCCGAGGCGCCAATAACACGGTCGTACGCCTGCGGGCCGACGTGGCTCCGAGAACCACGGTGGGCGCCATCTTCACGAATCTCGAGAATGCCGAGGCCTACAACCGCGTGGGTGGTGTCGATGTGAGCGCGAGATTCGGGGGCAGCAGTTCGCTCGATGCCTGGTTCGCGAGCGTATGGGACTCCGGGTCCGAGAGAGCCTCGGCGGGGTCCGTCGATCTCAACCTGCGAAACGCGAAGTGGGGGCTGAACGTAGGATACAGCGACATCGCCGAGGGTTACGACCCTGGAATCGGATTCGTGCGCCGGGACGATCTCGTGCGGTACAAAGCGACCGTTTCCGCCACGCCGCGATTCGAGCAAAGTCCGTGGGCACGCCGTCTGGTGAGCGCGATCGTCTCGAGCTACACCGAGGGCCAGAACGGCGCCAAGCAGAGCACAGACCTATTGCTTCACAACATGCTTACCTTCCAGAGTGGCGATAACGTGGTACTGAACGGGCAGCGCCGCTTCGAACGGCTCGATGCACCCGCTCGCATTCAGGGTCGTGAGCTGCCCGTCGGGGACTACACCTTCAACACGATCAGCGGAAGTGCGCGCACGAACGAGAGCCGTACGTTCTCCGGATCCGCGAATTTTTCGCTGGGTGAGTTCTGGAGTGGGACGCGGACCCAGTACGGCGGCGCACTCACCTGGAAGACCGGTCCGAACCTGACGCTGACCGGCTCGGTGAACCGCAACGACATCGACTTGCCGGTGGAGGACGGCGCCTTCTCCACCACCATTCTCAGCCTCAACGTGCTCGGGGCGATCAACCGAAGTCTTTTCGCCAACGCCCTCGTCCAGTACGACAATATCTCGGAGAGGCTCCAGTCCAATATCCGGATCGACTGGATTCACACACCTGGGAGCGATCTTTTCATCGTCCTGGACACGGGCTATTTCCTGGGCGATCTGCTCGATCCAAGGGACACGCGGTGGGAAAACCGCGCGGGTGTCGTGAAGCTGACGTACCTCAAGGCTTTCTGATCCGAAGTCCGGTGCGCCGGCCGGCGACTCAGCTTCCCAGCACCACCATGCCCGCGGACACCGCTTCGCGCACGAACGCATCCGTTAAGGACGCCTGCTCTGCGGCCGAGCCCGCCGCCACCACGGCAGTGCCAGGCAACACCGCGCCGAACCATCCCTCCGTGTTCCAATAACCGCCGGGCAGATCGGGCAAGTCGTAGGTGCCCGGATCGGGATAGGGAGTGACATACCAGTACGGTTGGGGGGTCGCCTCGTCGCCGGGCGAGAACCCGACTCCCACGCTGCGCCCTTCGGCGGGTCCGATCTCCGGATCGAGCACGAGCAGCGTGGCGATGTCGAAATGGTGGGGCCAGCACCTAACGGCAGTCGCGCTGGCGTCCTGAGCGACAAGTTCATCGAGCACACCAGCGGCATTCTCGAACCAGGCCTCGAGCTCGAGAAACGC
Source organism: Longimicrobiales bacterium (assembly GCA_048061375.1). GTDB lineage: Bacteria > Gemmatimonadota > Gemmatimonadetes > Longimicrobiales > Gaopeijiaceae > JACZXQ01. Next base: position 4,710 of record JBGMRK010000091.1, read on the forward strand.
GGCTGCGGGCGTCCCCGCGAACGGCTCCCCTTCGGCGGTTCCTCTCGGGGGAATCTCATACTCTGGACGGCCTAGTCGCAGACCGTCGCGACCGAGCGCACCGGCGAGTTCCCTCTCCAACCACGCATACGCTTCATCGGGAGTGAGGCCGACGAGTGAGCGAGAGACCAGCACTCCGGAGTCTCTATGGACCGACGCGGTCAAGTCGGCCGGCGCCACCGTTATCCGGAGGGCAAGCTCTCCGTCCAGGGAGCTGGTTGAAAACCCTGCCTCAGGGCCACTCCAAACCATGCTCCGGTGGCCGTCGTCCGGCCGGGGGTCGAGCAGCGTCTGGCCGAAAGAGGCAAGCAACTGGACCGCGTGGTGGAGTTCCGCGCGAACTCCGACGAGGTCCGCCGGCGAAACCGCGCCGAGGGTCCGCCACTGCCTCATGATGGAAGGTCACTCCTCACGATCCGGCGCCTCCAAAGCTGATCCCGGTGAGATCGGCGATCTCACGCTTCCATGTGGTCAGGTCCTCCATGCACATCTCGCGCAGGTGGCTGCGGCCACAGGCTCGCGCCAACACCTGCATGAGGTGCGTGGTCGCACCCAGGAAGTTCGCGAGGCGCCTCGCCGACTCTTTCACAATCAAACGCGCTCGCAGATCGTTCCGTTGCGTGGCAATCCCCACCGGGCAGTTGTTCGTGTGGCACGCTCGCATGCCCAGGCAGCCGATGGCCTGAATCGCCGAATTGGACACCGCCACGGCGTCGGCGCCCATGCAGAGTGCCTTGATAAAATCCGACTCGGTGCGAAGCCCCCCGGTGATCACGAGCGACACGCTCTCGGCACCCACAGCGTCCAGATGGCGGCGTGCCCTGGCCAGCGCCACCATGGTCGGAACCGAGATGTTGTCCTTGAAGACTTCGGGCGCCGCACCCGTTCCGCCGCCGCGGCCGTCGAGAATCACATAGTCGACCCCGATTTCGAGGACGAAATCCAGGTCGGCCTCGATGTGCTGAGCCGAGAGCTTGAAGCCAACGGGGATGCCCCCGGTCCGCTCGCGGACCTGGTCGGCCATGTCACGAAAGTCGGCCGGCGTCACGAGGTCCGAGAAGCGAGACGGACTGATCGCGGTCTCGCCTTCGGGTAGCCCGCGCACCTCCGCGATCTTCCCGACCACCTTGTGGCCAGGCAGGTGCCCACCCGTACCCGTCTTCGCGCCCTGCCCGCCCTTGAAGTGGAACGCCTGGCTCTGACAGGCCTTCTCGAGACTCCAACCGAACCGTGCGGATGCGAGTTCGTACAGGTAGCGGGAGTTGGCGGCCCGCTCCTCGGGAAGCATGCCTCCTTCCCCGGAACAGATCCCCGTGCCGGCCAGTTCGGCCCCCTTTGCCAGGGCAACCTTCGCCTCCTCGCTCAGCGCGCCGAAGCTCATATCGCTCACGAAGATGGGGATCTCGAAACTCAGGGGCCGGGCGGCCCCGGGGCCGAGTACGAACTCGGTCCCGACCGGGGCGTCGTCCGCCAAAGGCCGCCGAGCCAACTGGGCGGCCAGCAGCTGCACATCACTCCAGCGAGGAAGGTCGGTGAGGGGCACACCCATGGCAGAAACCGGCCCATGGTGCCCGACGCCCTCGATGCCGCCCTTGGCCAAACGCTGGATGTATGCGTTATGCGGCTCCTCGGGCGTTCCGTGGACATCCGCGTAGAGGCCCAGGTATTCATCACGCTGATACGGTTGCGGGTGCTCCTCCTCCCACGCAGCAACCTCGTCGGCGTCCACCCAAACGGCGTCATCCTCCACCCACGCCGTGAATTTCTCGAGCACCTCCGCATTGCTGTATTCACTGACTCCGGTGTCCAGACGGTAGTCCCAGTCGTGGAGGCCGCAGATCAGGTTGTCGCCTCGCACGCTCCCGTCTGCGAGCAGCGCCCCCCGATGGAGGCAGCGACCGTACAGCACGGAAACATCATCGTCGTAGCGGATGACGACGAGGTCGACCGCACCCACCAGGGCGTAGGCCGGCTCGCGGTCTTTCAATTCACTCCAAGCGGCCACCTTCACTGGGCGGCCAGTGGTGGACTTGGTCATCTGGATTCACTCCCCGATTCGCACGAACTCCCAGGCGGGCCGGAGGGGGGTCTCGACGTCGAAGTCCCCGGCACGGAATGGGCCACCATCGCCGCACGGAACGACGGGGTCAAGCCGGGGCGGGCCTGGGAG
>JBGMRK010000091.1:7018-9121 GCA_048061375.1 Longimicrobiales bacterium
TGCGTTGCGGCCAAGCGCTTCGTGGTCGTAGAGGAGGTCCGCGAACGGTTCGAGGCGCTGCTGGTGGAGCGCATGACCACCGCACGAATGGGCGATCCCATGGATCCGGACACCACCCTCGGCCCCCTCGCCAGAGAAGACCTCCAGGCGAACCTTGCCCGCCAGGTCGAGGAGAGCATAGCGGCAGGCGCGCTCTGCCTTCTGGGTGGGGAGCGGCCCGCGGGACCAGGATACTTCTACCCGCCCACCGTGCTGTCCGACGTGCGGCCCGGGATGCCCGCCTACGAGGAGGAACTCTTCGGACCCGTCGCGTCGATCATCCCCGTGGCCGACGAAGCTGAGGCGATTCGCGTGGCTAACGACACCCAATACGGCCTCGGCGCCTCGGTCTACACTCAGGACACGGCGCGGGGAGAACACATCGCCGCCCACGAGCTCGAGGCCGGCTGCTGCTTCGTGAACGGCCTCGTCAAGTCAGATCCCCGCCTCCCGTTCGGGGGAATCAAGGAGAGCGGCTTCGGGCGGGAGTTGTCGACCTACGGCATCCGTGAGTTCGTGAACGTCAAAACGGTCTGGGTCGCCTGATCAAGCGCCCACATCAGTCTCAGACGAACTCGATCTCCAACCGTGTCTCTACGTCAACGCACCCCTGGATAGTCTTGTACACGGGGCATTTGTCGGCATGGAATTCGTGGACCCGCCGTACGGCTTCTTCGTCGTCCGCCGCGGCCTTGAGGTGGTAGGTCACCCGAATCCGCCGTATCACGAGTACTCCTTCGTCCTTCTCCACCTCTCCCACCACGTCACTCCACAGCCGACCGTCACCCGCCGAAATCTCGCGCGCCTCCAGCGCGCCTCCGAAGGTACCGGTGAGTCAGCCGCCGGTGGCCGCAATGACGTAGTCGAGGGTCGTGGCAATCTCTGTCTGCCCTTCGACTCCATAGTGTGCGGCGATCGCGCCGTGGACCCCGAACTTCACCGGGTCCGGCGTGGCGGGGAGGTACGCGTGCCGAAGGGGGCCCTTCACACGTTCGATGCGGATGTTGGCGGTGTATGCGACTTCGCTCATATCGTTCCTCGCTGTTTGGGGGAAGATGGGATAGTAGTGCCCGCTGGACCCCTCGCAAGACCAGGAAACCCCCGCACCCCTTCCCCTCGTATGTATGGATGATCCGGCTGTGAGCCCAATAGGGGGAAAGAGCATGAGCGATCGAAGTGCACTTGTCGTCTGGTCCGATTCCTACGAGGTGGACATCGGCGACCATGTGTTTCCGACGGCGAAGTACGGGCTGGTCAAGGATCAACTTCTCACGGCCGGCACCATCACGACGGACCACCTGGCCGGGCCTGAGCCGGCAGACTACGGCATGCTGGGACTGGTGCACGACGCCGAGTATCTGGAAAAGATCCGCAGTGGAGCTTTCAGCGACAGCGAGATGCGGGTCATGGAAGTCCCCTTCTCCGACGCCTACCGCGAGGCATCGATCGTTTCGGCGGGCGCCACCACCGAGGCAGGCAGAATCGCACTTCGATCGGGTATCGGCGTGCACCTTGGAGGTGGCTTCCACCATGCCTTCGCAGGCCATGGTGAGGGCTTCTGTATGATCAACGACGTGGCGGTCGCGGCCATGACGTTGCTACGCGATGAGGCCGCCGAGCGGATCGCGATCGTGGACCTCGATGTGCACCACGGCAACGGGACCGCGACCATTTTCGCGCATGAGCCGGCAGTGTTCACGTTCTCGATGCACCACCAGTGGAACTACCCTGCCCTCAAACCCCCCAGTGACCTGGACATCGGGCTGGACGACGGCACGGGCGACGAGGAGTACCTGAGGTTGTTGGGAGACAATCTTCCAACGGTGATGGAGCAGAAACCGGACCTGATCATCTACCTGGCCGGGGCCGACCCCTTCCAGGAAGACCAATTGGGTGGACTTGCACTCACCAAAGGCGGGCTGCGCGCTCGGGACGAGGCAGTGCTAGCCGCTGCACGTGGAGCCGGAGTGCCCGTCGCGGTGACCCTGGCCGGAGGCTATGCGATCAAGCTCACGGACACGGTTGGCATCCACTGCGCCACGGTTGAGGCAGCGCTGGCCGTGA
>JBGMRK010000092.1:0-4297 GCA_048061375.1 Longimicrobiales bacterium
GACGGCTCGGTCACGCGGCTCACCGACAACGGCTCGCCCACGATGATCAATGGGACGTTCGACTGGGCATACGAGGAGGAATTCGGTATCCAGGACGGTTTCCGTTGGAGCCCGGACGGGGAGCGCATCGCGTTCTGGCAACTGAACTCAGAGGGCGTGCGCAACTTCCTTCTCGTCAACTACACGGACTCGCTGTACCCGCAAGTCACGTCGATTCCGTATCCCAAGGTCGGCCAAGTCTTGTCGTCCGCACGGGTGGGTATCATCGCGGCGGCGGGCGGCCCCGTGCGGTGGATGGATGTTCCGGGTGACCCCCGCAACAACTATGTCGCCCGCATGGAATGGGCGGCCAATTCCGACGAGGTCATCCTCCAGCACTTGAACCGCGCGCAGAACACGAACCACGTGATGCTGGCCGACGCGACGACGGGTGCGGTGCGCACCGTGCACACGGACCGGGACGAGGCCTGGGTCGATGTGGTGGACGATCTTCGATGGCTCGACGGAGGGGGACGGTTCACCTGGGTAAGCGAGAAGGACGGCTGGAAGCATGTCTACTCTGTGAGCCGATCCGGTGGGGAAACCGCCATCACGCCCTGGCCCATGGATGTGATCAGCATCGAGTTGATCGACGAAGAAGGCGGGTGGCTCTACTTCATGGCATCGCCGGAAAACCCCACGCAGCGCTACCTCTACCGCAGCCGGCTCGACGGAAGTGGTGAGCCCGAGCGGCTCACTCCGGAATCGGACGCGGGCACCAACAGCTACCAACTCTCGCCCGATGGGCGCTGGGCGTTTCAGACGCACTCCTCGTTCGAAGTGCCCAGTACCGTGCGCCTGGTGAGCCTGCCCGACCATCGGGTCGTGCGAACGCTAGCCGCCAACACGCGCCTCAAGGCGACGGTGGACGGGCTCGCGCGCGGGGGCGTCGAATTCTTTCGAGTGGACTCGGGCGACGGCGTGCAGCTCGACGGCTGGTTGATGAAGCCGCCGGGCTTCGACCCGTTACGGCAATACCCTCTGCTGTTCTACGTGTATGGCGAGCCCGCGGGGCAGACGGTGGTGGACCGTTGGGGTGGGAGCCGGTACCTGTGGCACCTGCTGCTATCCCAGCAGGGCTACTTGGTGGCCAGCGTAGACAATCGAGGGACACCTGCTCCCCGGGGGCGTGAGTGGCGGAAGATCGTATACGGCGACATCGGCACGCTCGCGTCCCAAGATCAAGCTGCCGCCAACCGAGCCATTCGTGAGTGGCCGTTCGTGGACGCCGACCGCATCGGGATCTGGGGTTGGAGTGGTGGTGGCTCCATGACGCTTAACATGATGTTTCGCTATCCAGAGCTGTATGGAACCGGCATGGCGGTCGCTCCTGTGCCCGACCAGCTCTACTACGACGCCATCTATCAGGAGCGGTACTCGGGCACTCTTGAGGAGTACGCAGCCGGGTATCGGAGTGGGTCTCCGATCAACTATGTGGATGGGCTCAGCGGGAACCTGCTGCTGGTCCACGGCACTGGAGACGACAACGTCCACTACCAGGGGTCTGAGGCCCTCATCAACGCGATGATCGAGAGGAACAAGGTCTTCACGATGATGGCCTATCCCAACCGTTCGCATAGCATCTCCGAGGGCCGGGGCACGAGGCTGCACCTCTTCAGTCTGCTTACCCGTTATCTGAGGCAGAACATGCCACCGGGGGCGGCTCCGATTCCTTAGATGCCCGCCGCCGCCCCAGGTTCTTCTCACTCCCAGCGCAGTGCCTCCACCGGATCTACCCTCGCGGCCCGGCGGGCCGGCAGATAACTCGCGAGCATGGCGATCAAGGTCAGAGCGACGGACACCGCGCCATACGTAAGCGGATCGACAGGATCCACCCCGTAGAGCAGGGCCGACATGAGGCGGGTCAGGCCGAACGCAGCGATCAATCCCACGACGACCCCGCCACCGGCGAGGAGCATGCCCTGCCGGAGCACGAGGCGGCTGACCGCGCCTCGGTCTGCCCCCAGCGCGATGCGGACTCCCAGGTCACGGGTCTGCTGGGAGACGACGTACGAGATCACGCCGTAGATTCCGATCGCCCCCAACAACAACGCGACGCTCGCGGCGATGCCCAGCATCACCAGAGTGAACGAGGTCCGTGCCATCGAGCGCTCGAAGAGTTCCTCGAGCGTCGCCACCCGCGCGAGAGGGAGGTTCGGGTTGATCGACCAGATCGTCCGGCGCAGTGCGGGCAGTAGGTCCGAGGGTGGGCCTGCCTGAGCTCGTATGGCGTATCCCATGGAGCGCTGCGCGAAGACCTCGTTGCCCCAGAAGTCGTTCATGACCATTGGCCAGTAGACGGTCTTTACCGCCTCTTCGCTGACGCCGTCGTCGCGCACTTTCCCCACCACGCCGATGATTTCGCGCCAGGGTGCATCGGGATCCTGACGGATGCGCTTGCCCAGCGCGGCCGCAGGGCCTTCCCAGTACTCCATGGCCAGGTCCGAGGTGATCACCGCCACCGGGTTGCGGTCGTGGACGTCGGCCCACGAGATCGTCCGTCCGGCGAGCACCGGATTCCCCATGGTTTCGTGATATCCAGGTGACACGAACTTGAAGCGCCGGATCGGAGGCAGGCCCTCGCCCTGGACGGGAAACTCCTCTACGTAGACCGCGTCGTTGCTGTCCCAGCCGTCCATGGTCAGAGACGACGACATCCCCACCGAAGCCACGCCTGGAACTTGCGCGATCCTGCGCACGATCTGTTCATGCGTGGCCGCCACGTCGGCCGGCTCCTCGATCTCGGCCATCGGGATCGTGAGCCTGAGCGTGATCACCTCCTCCGGCCGTTGGAAGCCGGGCTGTACCTCGCGCAGGGCCTGGAAGCTCCGGATCATCAGGCCCGAGCCCACCAGCAACACCAGCGCGAGCGCCACCTGGGCGACCACCAGCCCGTTGCGGGCTCGGTGTCGCCCACGGCCTGCGCTTCCCCCACGCCCGCCCTCCTTCAGCGAGGCGACCAGGTTGGTACGCCCGTAGCGGAAGACCGGGATGAGTCCGAACATGAGTCCGGCGAGCAGTGAAATGCCCAGCGTGAAGAGCAGCACCACGGGGTCGAGCGAGATCTCGTTCAGCCGGGGAAGGCTTGCCGGCCCCATGCTGACGAGCAGCCGAACGGCTCCGAACGCCAGGGCCGTGCCCGCCGCCCCACCGAGCAGTCCGAGTGTCACGCTCTCGGCCAGGAACTGGCGTGCGACCTGGCCTCGGCCGGCGCCCATGGCCGTTCGGACGGCCACTTCTTGCTGGCGGCCCTCGGCCCTCACCAGGAATAGGTTCGCCACGTTCGCGCACGCGATCAGCAGCACGATCCCGACGGTACCCAGCAGCACCCAGAGCATGGGGCCCACGTCCCCGACGGCGTCCTCCTTCAAGGGCCGGACGACCGCTGCGAAGCGAGCCTCGGTCAGCATTCCCATCGTGAGCCCGCCCGGAAACCTCTCCACAGCCATCGGTATCATGCGGTCGATATCGGCGTTCGCTTGCTCCAGCGAGATGCCGGGCCGCAGGCGACCGAGCGCCTGGTAGCTGAAGTTGCCCATCCTGGTGGTGGTCCGGTCGAACTGGAAGGTCAGGTAGACGTCCGGATCGGACCGCAGGAAGCGCAGGTCCGGAGGCATGACGCCGATGATCTCGTTTGTGCGGCCGTTGATCGTGAGCGTCTTGCCTAAGACTCCCTGGTCTCCACCGAAGCGGGTCTGCCAGTATTCATTCGCAAGGATCACCGTGCGAGGCCCGTCGGGGGCGTCTTCCTCGGCGGTGAACACGCGTCCCAGAATCGGCTGGATCCCGAGGAGCGGCAGCGTCCCGTCGGTGACGGTCAGCGCGTCTACCTGCTCGGGCTCCTCGAGGCCGGTGATGGAGACCTGGGTGTCGTCCCACATTCCCACGTCCTCGAAGCTCTGGTTGTCATCGCGGTAGGTGAAGTAGGTCGCGGCGGACTGGTTGACGATGTCGAACCCAAGGCCCGGCGCCGTGTGCCAGAGGCCCACCAACTCCTCGGGATCCTCGAAGGGAAGCGGCTTCAGGAGCACGCCGTTCACCACGCTGAAGATGGCCGCGTTGGCTCCGATCCCCAGGGCGAGCGTCACGATCGACACGATGGTGAACAGGGGTGAGCGGGCGAGCCTCCGAACGACGTATCGAATTTGTCTTGCCGGGTCCAGCACGGCAGGACCTCCTGATTGGGGTTGGGAGCTACCTGCCTCCCGGGGCGTGCGTAGGCCTCCCTACGGAGGTCGGGAAGGCTGGGTTTCGGAGG
>JBGMRK010000092.1:4397-9062 GCA_048061375.1 Longimicrobiales bacterium
GTCGGGCGAACGACGCTCGCCTCCGCTCCAACGAGTCGGTGAAGCAGCGTGAACGCCGTCCCAGACGCCATCGGGCCCTGGAAGATGCCCGTGACCGCCGATCCGGCGAGCGTACCCTTCAGGAGGTCGCTCTCGAACCAGTCCCCGAGCAGCTCGTCGACGGACATCGGCAGGATTCGCATGACCTCGACCATGTCCTTCTTGCCGAGTCGGCGAAGCTTCGCCCCCAGCTTGACGATCGACCACAGATCTCGCGGGTCGCTTCCAGTCACGTTCGGCGGTGTCATGGACCATGCGGCCTGCAACACGCCCGCCGCCTTCGTCATGAGTGCGCTGAATGAGCCCCATGCCTCTGCATCGCTCTTGGAGACCTCACTGATCGCCCGCGCGGTGGTCGCCCGCTCCCGCCACAGCATCAGGTGAGGTCCGTCGAGCGCGGGTGCGAATACGGCCGGATCGGCTCGGAGCAGTTCCAAGCCATGGCGCTTCAGTTCGAGCTGGGTCACCAGCGCAGGGTGCAGCCCGCCGATCCGGTGCGATCCAGTGTCGACCTTACATCCCGGGAAAATCTCCTCGGTCACAGCGGCCCCACCGACCACGTCCCGTCTCTCGAGCACCAAGACGCCCAGGCCCGCCCTGGCCAGGTAACTCGCCGTGACCAGCCCGTTGTGGCCGGCTCCGATGACTACGGCGTCGTAGACCTTCGCCATCACACCCTGTCCTTGAGCACACGTAGGGCCGCGAGACGACCCGAGGCACCCGTCACGCCGCCGCCGGGATGCGTCCCGGACCCGCACTGGTAGTAGCCCCGGACGGGCGTCGTGAAGTCGGCCCATCCAACGGTCGGCCGCAGGCAGAAGAGCTGATGAAGCGTGAGCTCGCCGTGGAAGATGTTGCCCTGGGTCAGGCCCATGTCCCGCTCGATATCCCATGGCGTGAGCACCTGCCGATGTAGGATCGCGCCGGGCAGGTTGGGCGCGAACTGGGCCAGCGTATCGATGACGGCGTCGCCGAACGCCTCACGCTTGGTCTCGTCCCAACCGCCGTCGAGGTCGCTCGGCGCGTATTGAACGAAGATCGACATGACGTGTTTCCCGGGAGGTGCCATACCCGGGTCGATCATGGACGGGATGATGATGTCCATGTATGGCCTCCTCGAGAACGCGCCGTACTTGGCGTCGTCGTAGGCTCGCTCGAGATACTCCACACTCGGGCTGATCGATATGGCGCCCTTGTGATGTAGACCCACTCCAGGCATTGCCGTGAAGTCGGGTAGCTCACCGAGGGACAGGTTCACTTTCCCGGAGGAGCCCCGGATCTTGAAGCGCTGGATTGCCTCGACGAAGTCGTCCGGGAGGTACTCGGGCTCGAGCATCTGCAGGAAAGTCCGCTTCGGATCGAGACCGGACACGACTACCGGCGCATGAAGCTCGTCACCGTTCTCGAGCGCGACTCCGACGGCCCTCCCGTTCTTCACGATCACTCGCTGCACGCCGGCCTCGGTGCGAATCTCGGCCCCGAACCGCTCGGCGGCCCCCGCGATCGAGAGGCTCACGCCGCCCGTTCCACCCCGTGCGAAGCCCCATGCCCGCATCGCACCGTCGATCTCGCCCATATAATGATGCAGCAGCACGTAGGCGGTGCCCGGTGATCGGGGACCGAGGAGGGTGCCGATGATCCCACTCGCCGACATTGTGGCCTTCAGCGCCTCCGTCTCGAACCACTCGTCGAGATAGTCGGCCGCGCTCATGGTCATGAGCTTGAAGAGCGCGTGGAATTGCTCCTCGCCGAGCCCACGGAAGTGTTTGGCCAGCTTCAGGAATCCCAGCAGGTCCTTGGGATTCAGCGACGTGGGGTCGGGAGGCACCATGGCGAGGATCGGCTTCACCGCGAGCGCGAGCTGATACATCAGCTTGCCGAAGTCGTCGTAGGCATCGGCGTCCCGCGGCGAGTGCCGGTAAATCTCCCGCCGGGTCTGATCGTGGTCGGCCCACCGGATCAGGTAGTCGTCTCCTGGAAGGGGCGTGAAGGTGCTCTCGAGCGGAAGGATCTCCAGGCCGTGCCGAGGCAGATCCAGGTCTCGAATGATCTCCGGTCTCAACAGGCTCACCACATACGAGCAGACCGAGTACTTGAATCCCGGATAGATCTCTTCGGTGGTCGCGGCTCCTCCGAGCACATGCCGCCTCTCCAGCACGACCACGCGTTTCCCCGCTCGCGAGAGATAAGCCGCGTTCACGAGGCCGTTGTGACCCCCGCCGATCACGATCGCGTCGTACCGGTTCGCGGCCACGTCAGTCCCGCTTCCTGTCGGGGTTGAAGAACGGTGTGTCGACGACCTTGGCCTCCGCTCGCCGCCGCTGATGCTCCACGGTCACCTCCATGCCCAGGCTCGTACCCGGCGTGGAGTGACCGGCGCGTAGGTGCGCGAGCGCGATGTACTTCTTCAGGATCGGAGACCAGCAGCCACTCGTCGCGTACCCGACCTGCGTCGAGCCACTGTAGACCGGCACACTCGTACGCCACGCGACCGACGGAAGTTGTGGTGGAAGACCGGCTTTGCCGTAGAGCGCCTCGAGGGACTCCCAGCTGACCTCCAGCCCTTTGAGCTCCCATTCGGGAGCCCGGGCCTTCTCTTCCAGCAGCGCACTCCGGCCGACGAAGGCTTCCCCCTCCAGCTTGACCGTCCAACCGAGCCCCAACTCGAAGGGCGAGGACTTGCGGTCTTCGATGACGGCACGGTGCGCAGGGACGTAGTCCACACCGATCAGCACCAGCCCGGCCTCGATCCGGGATACGTCGAGAGCCAGCATGCCGGCCGGCATCAATCCGTACGTACCGCCCGCGTCGATGAGCGCATCCCACACCTCGGTCGCGTTCTCGGCCTCCATCCAGATCTCGTAACCGAGATCTCCGGTGTAACCGGTCCTGGTGATGGTGACCGGGATGCCCCTCACCCAAGCCGTTGTCAGCCGGAAGAACCCGAGGTCGTTCGCGGCACCGTCCGAGACGCGTCCGAGAATCGAGCGAGCGTTGGGACCCTGTAGCGAGAGTGCGGCGATTCGGTCCGACACGTCCTCAATCGTGGCGTCGAATCCCAAGGCATTGTCCTGCAACCAGCGCAGGTTGGGCTCCGCCGACGTGAGCCGGAATCGGTCCTCCTCCAGGCGAGAGAGCGTGCCGTCGTCCATCACCTTGCCGCCTTCGTCACACCAGGGTGTGTAGAGCACCTGGTCCTGCCGGCATTTCAGAACGTCGCGCGTCACGACCCTGTTCAGGAAGCGTGCGGCATCCGGTCCCGCGACCTCGTACTTGAAGAGCGGCGACACGTCGAAGAGCGCCGCCGTGCTCCGGATCGCAAAGTACTCCCGGTCGTGACGTAGCTCGTAGGAACTCGCAGCCAGATAACCCGCCCATCGACGCCAGTTCTGGGCTTGGCAAAGCGGGGCGGTACGGGAGTGGAAGGGTGTGGTTCGCAGCATTCCGCGGATCGAAGAGGTGAACCGGCGGGTCAATGACGGCGCGCGGGATACTAACCGGGGATGGCGGGGGTGGCAATCAGGAATGTGCGCGGCTCACCGGTAGGAACTGAGCGCAGGCCCACCTTCCCGTGGAACCGTCCGACGACGACTCGGCGCGCCCGCCCCCCGGGATCCCGCGACGCGAGGCGACGATTCAGTTACGCGACTCGTTCTCCCGCGGCCACACGTTGTCGCTGGCGTCGCGGTCCGGGAAGCGTCCCCGCGGATCCAGGGTGATCGACTCGATCGTGCCCAGGTCGAAGGGCAGCCCGGCCTCGAAGGTCCTGCTGCCCGCGAACCACACGTCGACCGGATAGGTCACGACAACGGTGCGCTCATCGACCTTTTCCGCGTTCGGCATCAGGTCCGACACCGATCCGTCCGCGCGAAATCGGACTTCGAGCACCACGGGAGACGGCATCTGACCATCCTGCCGCACGGTGACCGTGGTGGTTGAGCCCGCCGACGTGACCGCTTGGATCGATCCATCCACCGACTCCGTAGTGAAGAGCCAGTAGTACCAGAACCACCCGAGGTCCCGGTCGAGCGCCTCGCTCATGAAGAACATGTAGTCCCATGGGGACGGATGCTTGAAACGCCAGGTGCGGGCGTACTCGCTCATCGCCCGCCAGACTTCCTCGTCGCCGACGATACCGCCGAGCATCGAGAGCATGAGCGGCGCCTTCTGGTATGCCTGGAAGCGGTACATCGGCCCACCGTAGTTGGCATTCCACATAAGTGGCGCCTCTCGCTCGTTACCACTGATGCGCCCATACGCCTGGCCGCGGCCGTCGAGGTTGGGCGGCTCGCCCCGGCGGTGTGCGCTCGAAAGCACGTTCATGTACTGGTTGAAGCCCTCGTCCATGAAGCCGTACCAGGTCTCGTTCGTCCCCACCATCATCGGCCACCACTCGTGTCCGATCTCGTGGTCCTCGGCGCCGAGCGCGGACATGATGAACATGGGGTACTCCATGCCCGTGTCCGGCCCGTCCACCATCGTGAGCTGCGGGAAGGCGTACGGCATCCAGAGCTCCGAGTAGAACTGGAGCGCGTGCCGGCCCCGGGCGTCGGCCCCTTCGTACCGGCCGGCGTTCCCCGGCAAGTACATCCAGTAGAACGGAATCCTCTCCCCACCCGGGATCGC
>JBGMRK010000093.1:0-9061 GCA_048061375.1 Longimicrobiales bacterium
AAGTCACCGAAATCAAGTGGTGGAGGCTCTGGCTTCCTGATGCTGCTCTTCCTCTTATGGGGAGTGTTCTATCTGGCCGGCTGCGCTGATGTGGCCACCAGTCCCGCATTCGACGAGTTCGAGGGTCTCCCGAGTCCCACGGTGGAGTTCCAGGACCTCGATCTGACCATCGATCCCGACATCGTGACGTCGGTGATCGCAGACATAGAAGCCGAGCTGGGGCCGAATCCCTCTGCCGTAGCACTGGATGAGGTTCAGAACGCCGTGGGTCTGCTCCAGACGGCTCAGGTGGAGTATTCGAACGGCAACTTCCTGCAGGTCCAGGTACTGGGCGAAGCCGCGCGCATGGCCCTCAGCCGGTCGCTCGTGACGGAGCTGGGAACCGTCGGCATCGACGACCGCATCGCGCGAATCGACAACCTGAGCGCCCGTCTACAAGCAGGGGACACGCAGGGCTTCGACCAGCCCGACGAGCTCGCCGGTCGTTTGAGCGATCTGGTGGACCAGGCGAACGATGCCCGTCGTGTAGGCAATGACGTCCTGGCCGGCGCACGCGTGGTCGAAGCAGACCAGCGTACCGATCGCAGTCGCGGACGCCAGAACGACCGGGACCGGGACCGTGGCCACGCAACGGATGTCTCGGCCCGCCTGGCGGTCGCCATGGCCAACACCGCGGTAGAACTGGCCTCCAGACTTCTCGACGGCAGGGACGTGAGCGAACGGCAGATTCATCTGCTGGAGGCTGCGGCACGTTTGGCCTCCGGTGCGGCCGAGGCTCTGGAAGCCGGCAGGTTCCGCGCCGCCGCCATGCTGGGAAACAAGGCGGTCAACATCTCGCTTTGGGCAGTCGTGGCACCCGAAGTCACCGAGGACGAGGTTCGCATGATCAAAGACCTGGCCGAGGATATGTTGGAGGCCGCTAGGGCCGCCCTCGCGGCCAGTCCGGACGAAGCACTCCAGGTGCTGCTCAACCGCGCGGTCGCGGGTTACGAGCTCGGCCTCGAGAAGCTCGAGGAAGGAAATCTCCGTGGCATCGGCCTCCTCTGGAAAGCGGCGGTAGTGGGAGCCGTCATCGCAGCGTAACTCCCGGAACAATCAAGAGAACGGATCGCCGCCCGGGGGAGCGCACACTCTCCCGGGCGCGTCCGCATCTTGTGACCCGGACGATGTTTCCCTCGTCTATATGAAGGACCGCGAGTTACCTTGCACTCGATGAGCACTCAGCTGAACGTCAGCGACGGCGATGCGGTGCGTGCGGTCTTGGAAGGAAACCGAGAAATGTACCGTGTGCTAGTACGTCGATATCAGGACACCCTCTACCAGCACGCTCTGCGTATGGTAGGACGCGCGGACGATGCCGCGGATATCGTCCAGCGCGCCCTGGTGAACGGTTTCGAGAAGCTGGGCCGCTGTCGCGACCCGGAAAAAGTCGGCGGATGGCTCTTCAGGATCATGTCGAATCTGTGTAAAGATTTCCTCAAGAGCCCGAGGCGCGACGACCTCTCGATCGACGGCGCGTCGGCTACGGTTATCGACCGGTCCGATCCCTCGGATGAGCTCGAACGAGGAGAACTGCGAGCCTCCGTTCGACGAGCGCTGGAAGAGCTTAATGCCGAGCAGCGTGAGGCGTTCGTGCTCAAGCATCTCGAGGGGCGGTCCTATGACGAAATGTCCGACTTGCTCGGAGTCTCGACGTCGGCGCTCAAGATGCGAGTGCTCCGGGCCCGCGAGGAGCTACAGTTCATGCTGAAGGTGTACCGATGAACCCCGACCTGAGGGCCTATCTGGACGGAGAGTTGAGCGACGAGGATCTGTCGCCGGAGTTGAGGGCCGAGGCGGCCGCCTGGGATGAGCTGGTCAACGAGATGAAGCAGGGTGAGCCGGAAGGCGCTCCCCCATGGCTCGAGGGCTCCGTGATGACGGAGGTCGCTGCCAAACCGGCGCCGGCGCGCAAGGAAACGGCGCTCCAATGGCTGCTTCGTTCGAGGACGATCCACATGTCGCCCCTGACGGGCACCCTCGCGGCAGCGGCGATCTTGGTGGTACTCCTGCTTCCGCGCGAACAGCAGAGCGTAACGAGCGACTCGGCAGCGACCACGACGGCCATCCTGGTCGAGTTCCGGCTCGAGGCGCCCGGGGCCATGAGCGTCGCACTCGCCGGTGACTTCAACGACTGGGAAACCGACATCGTACTGGAAGATCGGAACGGGGACGGAGTCTGGACGGGGCGAGTACCGATTCAGCCAGGCATTCACAAGTACATGTTCGTGATCGACGGAACCGAATGGGTGACCGACCCAGAGGCCGAGCGCTACTCAGACGATGGCTTCGGCAATCGAAACGCCGTCCTCGCCGTAAATCCGGTTACGTGAGGGTCTGATGCGCGATTTCTCGAGTCGTATAGGGTCGTGGCCGATCGCAACTGTAATCGGTCTGGCATTGGTGTTGTCGGCGCCGATGAGCGCGGTCCACGGGCAGGTGGGCGACGCACGGCTCGAGATCGGCGCCGCGCGGGCGTTCGCGCCCACGGGCTCCGACGTACTCGCCTCCACGTACCTGACAATCGGCCTGCGCGTCGATCGGTGGACTCGGCGCGGCGGAGTGTTCGCGGGCGTCCTCGGAGGGATCAGTTCGGACTCCGTGGGCGGCGACTGGGGCAGTCTGGCTGTCGGAGGAGAAGTCATCCTCGGCGCCTCCGCGCCGGTCGAGTTGGCCTTGATGGTCACGGGGTACGGCTTCCGCGTGGGCGAGCCTTTTACCTACACCGCCGCCACAGGGCAGGCTCGGCCCGAACTCCGCTTCAAGGTGTCACCGGACGTGACATTGGTCCTACAGGGAGAGGGTGGGGTGGGAAAGACCACGGTCGAGCTAAGGCGTGGCGACCTCTCCAGAACGTTCGAGTCGGACCTGTGGCACTACGGCGGCGGGCCGGAGCTGCGTATCCGGTTGGGTCGTGCGCTCGCGAGTCTCGGCGGCAGCGTGCTGCGATCCGACGCGGGTATATACCGGAGAGGTGTGCTGCGCCTGGGAAGCAACGGATCTGGGCCCGTATGGGACGCCAGCATCAATGTGTGGGACACGCCGCTGGGCATGGAAACCACTGGTGGCCTCAGTATCACGATTCCACTCGGAGGCGGGTGGATGGCCCAGGCGATCGGTGGCCGTTCGGACCCCGACCCCTTGATCGATACCCAGCCGGGGGCCCAGGGTGGCGTGGTGGTGGCCCGAAGTCTAGTGACCTTCGGCCCTGGTCCCTCGTCTGAATTAGTGACGCTCCAAGAAGACCCTGCGGGGACTATCGCGCGCTTCATGCTGGTTAGATCCGGGGTGAGCCAAGTGCAGGTACTGGGTGACTTCTCCGCCTGGGAGCCGGTGGAAATGCGCAACGAAGGCCGGCACTGGGTAGTCGAGATCCCCGTGGAATCGGGGGCCCACCATTTCGGGTTCCTTGTGGATGGTGAGTGGTTCGTGCCGGAGACGGCGACTGGGAGAGTAAGCGACGAATGGGGCCGTATCAACGCGACCCTACTCGTACCCTAGACTGTGAGACGGACATGAGACCGTTAGACTGGACCTCGATGCTCAACCGCTTCACCAGACGCGGAACACGAGTCCTTGTGGGGCTGGTGGTGCTCCTTGCCTTGCCCCCCGCTGCGAGGGCGCAGCAGGACCGCCTGGCGCGACTGCGTGAGGCCTATTCCCCCGAGGCGATGGCGCGGATCGAGTCCATTGTGACCGACGCACGACGGGCCGGCGTACCCATCGGCCCGATCTACAACAAAGCCCTCGAGGGAGCTGCCAAGGGCGTGCCCGCCAACCTCGTCGTCCCAGCCCTCTCCGAGTTCGCCGGCCGGATGGGTCGGGCCCGGGAGCTGCTCGGCCCGACGGCTCAGAGTGCCTGGGTTGTCGCGGGTGCGGACGCGTTGAAACGGGGCGTGGCTCCCGAGCTGGTAGCCTCGATCGGCCGTGATGCGGCGAACCGGGCGCCGATCGCGCTCCTCATGGTCGGCGACCTGGTCGAGGCCGGCGTTCCCGCAGATCGCGCGCTCGAAGTCCTGCGCGAGGCGCTGTCCAGAACTCGCGGGGAAGACGAACTCAGGGACGTGCCGGCGACGATCCGGCGCCTCGTGCGACAGGGCTCACAACCCCGGGACGCTGTTCGGGACGTACTCGACGCGATGCGCCGGGGCACACCTCTTCGGCGGCTCCACCGCCGGCCTCCAAGACTGGATCTTCTGACGCATCGGCCCCGCCCGGTGCCTCCGGGCTCCCGGCCGGCGCGCGATGCAAGGCGCACAGACTCCCAGCGTGGGGTGGTCGTGGGTGGGCGCCGACCGGGGGGTGGTTAGCCGCCCGTATCAACCTCCGGCGGACACCGAGGGAGGGTCGTTGATTAGCCAATGAACGAACCAGCTTCGGATTCGCTCGAGGCGATCGACCAACAACCAAGGCTCACCCGTACGTGACAGACCGTGCGAGGAGCGCGGGTAGCGTACCATTTCGACCGGGACCCCCAATCCCTTCAGGGCCATAAACCACTGCTCCCCTTCTCCGATCGGCGTACGATAGTCATTCTCGCTGTTGATGATCAGAGTGGGCGCGGTGACGTTCTCCACGTACGAGATCGGCGATAGGCGACGGTAGAGGTCGCGCCGCTCCCAGGGCGGTCCGAAAAACTCGTACTCGGTCAAGCCCTGCGAGTCGGAACTCCCCCACCAACTCTCCCAGTTCGCGATCGATCGAGAGGTAACGGCGGCGTAGAACCGGTCGGTGGTCGCCGTGAGCCAGTTCGTCATGAACCCACCGTAGCTTCCCCCCGACACACCCACCCTCCCGCGGTCGGCGTCTGGATACTTCCTGAGCGCGGCGTCGACACCACCAATGTAGTCCTCCGAGTCCAGCACGCCCCACTGCCCCCGAGTGGCGTACTGGAAGTCCTGCCCGTATCCGGCCGATCCGCGGGGATTGGAGTACAGCACGAAGAAACCTGCCGCGGACAACACATGGAACGTCGGGGAGAACGTGTGTCCGTATGCGCTATGCGGACCACCGTGGATCTTCAGAATCAGCGGGTAGCTATTTCCGGGCGTATAACCAACCGGCTTGATCACCCACCCTTCGATCTCAGTTCCGTCGCCGACCGTCCATGTCAGCCGCTCGGGCGCCATGAGTGTCACGTCGTCGAGCCAGTCGTCGTTGAACCCGGTTGCCCGCCGCTCACTGGTGCCGTCCCCGCGGGCAATATAGAGCTCGGTGGGACTCACAGCGTCGGACGAGGTGTAGGCCATCACGTGACCTCGGTCCGAAAAGGAGACGCTACGAAGCGTCCTTGGGCCCTGGGTGATCTGGGTTACGGTCCCTCCGGCCGCGGGCACCCTGAACAGGTGCTCGCTCCCGCCGATCCGCGCCAAAAAAAGAACTCCGGTGCCATCCGCGCTCCATTGGGGCGACATCGGCTCGAGGTCCCACTGGGAGGTGAGGTTCAATGGAACGCCCAAGAAGCTCCCATCGGCGGCCACGTTGACCACAAAGAGGTCTTTTGGTTCACCGCGGCCTCCAGCGAACAGAAACGTGATTCGGGCCCCGTCCGGGGATACTGCCGGCGAGGAACTCGCCCCATCCGTCGCGGTCACCTTGGTGACGGATCCGTCTGTCAGTCGAGCCACCCACAGGTCCGAGCGGACCTCCCTGTCCTGCTCGTCGTCCTCTCCTTCATCGCCTGTGAAGTAAATCAGGCCGGCGTCGGAAGCCCAAGCTACGTCCCGCACGTTGAATCCACCGTCGGTGAGTTGCCGCGGGCGTCCTCCGGAGGAAGACACGACATAGAGTTGCGCCTTGGGGGTCACCGAGAAGTGGGCCTGAAGCGTGAGTTCACCGTCTTCCTTGTAGCGGATCGAGGTCACGACGCGCCCGTCGAAGCGCTCGGCGTTCAAAGTCCGAGACACCGCGTCGGGTGCGACCCACCCTTCGCGATCCTGCACCGCATCCTGGTCCTCTCGGTCCTCTTTGAAGATGTACCCGATCCACCGCCCATCCCCCGACCAGCTCGGCGCGCCCCGCACGCCGTCGATGTGAAAGGCCTCCCCTCCCGGGCCGCCCACGCGCACGAACCATGACGTGTTGGGATCCTCCCCTCTCCGAGACGTGAAGGCCAGGACCGAACCGTCAGGCGCCCATCGTGGGGAATGCGAGTCCTCGGTCGGGTCCGTGAATCGATACGGTGCACCATCGGGCCGACCATTCTCGAGCACCTGCATCCAGACCTCTCGGTGGCGCCGGTTCTCGGCTTCCTGGACGCTTGTGACCGTAAAGGCCACGAGGTCCCCCAGGGGCGAAACCGCCACGTCGCTTACCGTCACGAGATCGTAGTAATCCTCAGGGCTCAAACCACGCTGCTGAGCAGAGATCGAACCTGCCGCTACCGCGAGGATCACCGCCGTGAAGATCACTCCACTAGCCGCGTTCCGGCCCTGCCTTGCTACCGACGCCGTCATTCTGCTCAAACGAAACAACCTTCGGATCACCACATTCTGTCAAAGGAAGAGAGTAAATCTATGTCTGACAGAGGGTTGTCTCAAGAAACGAGCCAACTCAATCCACGGAGCGTTGAAGCTCGGGCCTCGCCTGGGCAGCGACATGCCATCGCCCACGTGTCTCGACGTTGGGCCGCCCGAGCCCCTATACTCATTCGTTGAACCCTCAGAGGACAGGGCACCTGAGCCGATGATCGCGCCACAGCCTGCGCTTCCGCCGGGCCACGGCGTGGCGCTGCCATTCATCGCCATCACCACGCTGTTGGCCAGTTTCGGCGCCCGGCAGGTGGCGGCCCAAGAGCCACCCGGTGCGATCATAGCCATCGACTCGGTGACGGTGAACATCACGCGAGGGCCGACCCGGGTCGCACGATCACCGTATGCAGTATCGGTCCTTGTGGGCCGAGAACTCCAAGTCGGCAACAGTGGCGCTTCCCTCGAGGAAGCCTTACAGGCGCTTCCGGGCGTACAGATCCAGAATCGTTACAACTACTCCGTCGGGGAAAAGGTCTCCATCCGGGGGTTTGGCGCCCGCTCGCAGTTCGGCGTTCGAGGTGTCAAGATCCTGGTCGATGGGATTCCTGCTACTCTCGCGGACGGTCAGGGGACCCTCGACCATCTCGATGTAGGCTCCATCGGACGGGTCGAAGTCCTCCGCGGGCCTTCTTCCGCGCTCTACGGCAACGGCGCAGGTGGTGTCCTCAGTTTCGAGACCAGACCTCCGCCCACCGTGGGATTTCGCCAGGAGGCCAGGGCCGTGGCGGGCGAGAACGGGCTCTTCCGCTTCCAAGCCACCACGAGTGGGAGGTCGAGGGGGACGGGCTACTTCGTCAACGTGTCTACGCTGGACTACGACGGGTTCCGCACCGACCCGAACACCCCCGGAGCGCTGTTCGGCCACACTGATCGCCTGACCGTCAACGCCCAGGTGTCGTCGCAGGCCGGGAGCGGAACGCTCAAGGTCACGGCGAACTACGTTGACCTGAACTCGGAGAACCCGGGGCAGTTGCCCGAAAGCTTCCTCGATGACGGCAACCTGCAGGCCTGGGGGTTCAACGTCGCGCAAAACACCCGCAAGGCCATGCGCCAAGGCCAACTCGGAGCTTCCTGGAGCGGAACGATTGGGAACCTCAACAGCCAACTCGTAGGGTGGGGCCTGTTTCGCACGTTGGACAATCCTATTCCACCACGCGTGGTGGATCTCGCTCGCACTGCATGGGGAGCCCGGGCGCTGTTCTTCACAGATGCCGCGGAGCGGCCCGGACAGGTCCAGTGGTTGGGAGGGTTCGACGCCGACTTCCAACGGGACGACCGCCTCAACTTCGACAACGAAAGGGGTCGGCGGGGCACGCTCACACTCGAGCAGTTCGAGACCGTTCGCGCCGTCGGCGTGTTTCTCCAGACCCGTGGACGGCTCACCGAGCGACTGTCGGTGGTGGGCGCCCTTCGCTATGACCGGTTCCGCTTCGCCGTCGACGATGGCCTCGTGGCGCCGGGGGACCCCGATGACTCGGGCGACCGCGTCATGTCTGCGTTGAGCCCGAGCCTGGGTCTGCACGTTCAGCTTTCGGAGTCCTTCTCGGTATATGGCAACGTCAGCACCGCGATCACGACCCCCACGACCACGGAGCTTGCGAACCAGCCCAGCGGTCGGGGAGGATTCAATCCGACCCTCGATCCGGTGCGGTCGACCACGTTCGAAATCGGCGCACGTGGCGTGGTGGGTGATCGCGTCGGATACGAGGTAGCGGCCTTCTCTACGGCGCTGGATGACGAGCTCATCGCCTTCGAGGACCCCGTCCAGGAAGGCCGGACCTTCTTCCGGAATGCCGGCTCTTCGCGTTACGCCGGCCTCGAGGCCGCCCTACGCACGACCCTTGCGGGAGGCGTTTCGGGTAGAGTCGCATATACCTACGTAGCCGCCGAATTCGACGAATTCCGCGTCGACGGGGATGTCTTCGACGGCAACAGGATCCCCGGACTGGCTCCACACCGGCTCGATGCCCTGCTAAGGGTCTCGAGGGGGTCATGGTACGGTGAGATCCGAGGCGATTACGTGGACCGAGTTCCGGTCGACAATGGAAACTCGGCCTTCGCCGACTCTTACGGGCTCATCGACCTGCGCACCGGTCTCGACCGTCTTCGCCTTGGGCGCCTGGAGATATCTCCCTTCGGAGGAGTCACGAACCTGTTCGACAAGGCGTACTCGGCCTCGGTGTCGGTCAACGCATTCGGAGGGCGGTTCTTCGAACCGGGCCCGGGCAGAGCGGTGTACGTCGGGCTCGAAGCCGCCTACTAGTGTCCTTTCCCAGAAATTCGGTGAGCACCGAGAGTGTCGATGCGCCGGTCTGGCAAGGCGCGACGACGAGGAATAGCAACGTTATTTCGAGGAGGAGCAACGCGGGCAGGCCGGATGCAGCGGCGCGCGAATGCCATCGAATTTCTGGGACAGGACACTAGGTTCTATGTGTCACAGCGCCGCTGGTCGTACGTCACCGCCAGCGCGTTGGCTACACGGCGCTCTCCTT
>JBGMRK010000094.1:0-8964 GCA_048061375.1 Longimicrobiales bacterium
GGATTTCGGCTGTTCCGGAGTTTCTGGGACTGACCCAAGGGCCCCTACTCAGGGAGCGTGTAGAAGCTCTCGAGCATGATCCCGCGAGGTGCTTGAATCCGGATCTCCGCCAAGCATCCTCGCGATTTCCCGAATTCGGTCCTCGCCCTCCAATTCGCCTACTCGGGTCGCCGCTACACCCTCGCGCTCCAGCTTCTCTACCAACACGTGATGGCTCGCGCGGGAAGCGATCTGCGGCAGATGGGTGATCACGAAGACCTGATGTTTTCGGGCGACCTGGCTGAGCTTCTCTCCCACCCTCGTAGCTATCACGCCTCCGATCCCCACATCGATCTCGTCGAACACCAGAGTCGGGACCCGGTCGACGCTTGCAAGCACGGATTTCACGGCGAGCATCACGCGCGACAGCTCGCCGCCGCTCGCCACGCGGGCCAGGGGCTTCGGCTCGAAGCCGGCGTTGAGCGAGACCAGAAACTCCACGGTCTCGGCACCCGTGGCGGAGACCTCTTCCAGCGGCGAGACGCTCACACGAAACTCTGCCCCGGGCATGCCCAAATCCGGTAGGTTCTCCTGGATGGCATCCTGGAGCTTGACCGCCGCGGCGGTTCGAGCCTTCGTCAACGTGGCCGCGTGCTGCCCTAAGGCTTCGCCCACCCTGGCGATGCCGGCGCGAATCTCGTCGAGTTCGACTTCGGCCCCGGTGAGCTGATCCAACTCCGCCCGTAGCTTCTCCCCAGAGGTGATGACGTCTGCGAACTCCGGCCCGTATTTCCGCATGAGCCTGAACAGCAGGTCCTGCCGGACACGCAACTCCTCGAGCCGCCCGGGATCGTGGTCCACCTCACCGGCAAAGTCTCCGAGCTGCCGGCCCACATCGGATACAGCATGGTAGGCTGCCTCCAACTCGCTTGCCGCACTCTCGAGGGTCGGATCGATCCCTGCCAGACGCTGCAGGACAGCTCCGAGATCGGACAACTGATCGGACAGCGCCGACTCCCCACCGTACAGCGCCTGGTGCAGCGCTTCGGCGTCCCTGATCAACTCCTCGGCGTGCTCGAGCCTCTGGGCCTCTGTCTTGAGAGCCTCGTCTTCGCCGGTGGTCAGATCCGCTTCTTCGATCTCTCCCAGCTGAAACCTCAGAAAGTCCTCTTGAGCGGCCACCTCTCGGCGCTCGGCCTCACGCGATTCGAGTCCGGCCTTCAACTCCTGGTGCTCGGCATGGAGGCGCCGCACGTCGCCGGCTACATCCTCGACCCCGGCGAAGGCATCCAGAATGACGCACTGCTCAGCGCGCCTGAGCAGGTTTTGATGCTCGTGCTGTCCGTGAAGGGAGACGAGTCCACGACCCAAATCCCCCACTGCGCGTGCCGTGGTGGGTGACCCGTTGATCCAAGCTCGGTTGCGACCCTCCGCGGCCACTTCTCGCCGCAGAATCAGCAGACCGTCCTCCGCCTCGAGGCCCATCGTCTCCAGGTGCTGTCGCGCCGCGGGCTCTGCCGAGACGTCGAATACCGCCTCCACCGAGGCCTTGGAGGCGCCCGTGCGTACGACCTCGCTCGAGGCACGTCCCCCGAGAAGAAGCGAGAGGGCGCCTACTATGATCGACTTTCCGGCACCCGTCTCTCCAGATAGGGCATTGAGCCCTGGCGCCACCTCGAGCGATAGATCGTCGATCACGGCGTAGTCCAGGATGCGCAACTCGATCAGCATCCGGCAATGTACTCTCTGGTGGAAGGGGCGTTCAATAGCAGCCTGGGACGATGGGTCGTTACGCCCGGCCGGTCAGTTTCGGTCCCCGGGACGGGCGGCCCAACTGAGCTTGCGCCGAATCGTGGAGAAGAAGGTTTGGCCGGTGAACCTCATGAGTGGAATTCGGATCTCGGAGGATGTGATCCACACCTCACCGCCCTCCCCAACCGTCCGCTTAATCTGCCCGTCCGCCGTCAGCACCAGGCTCCGGTTCGGCTCGAACGACCGAACGGAGATCGAGCGATCGGCAGGCACGACCAAGGGCCGAATCGCCAGTGTGTGGGGGCAAACAGGAGTGATGAGGAAACACTCGACCGACGGCATCACGATGGGCCCACCCGCCGACAGCGAGTAGGCCGTGGAACCCGTGGGTGTCGATAGCACGACCCCGTCTCCGGAGAAGCTGCCGATCTCGGTCCAACTCTCGGCATCGCGGATCAAGAGGTCCAGCCGGCTTACCCGACCCACCTGGGGTTCGTGGATCATGAAGTCGTTCCATGCCACGAGCGTCTCGCCCGCGACACCGTCGCTGTCGAAGAGGCGCGCTTCGAGTGTAGAACGCCACTCCAGCAGGAAGCGGCCGTCCATCAACTGCATGAGGCAGTCTTCCATCTCTTGCTCGGGAGAGGCTGTGAGGAAGCCCAGGTGACCGAGGTTGATTCCCAGGATGGGGATGTTCTGGCCCGCCGTGAGACGTCCCCCGCGCAAGATGGTCCCGTCGCCACCGAGTGCTAGCAGTAGGTCGATCGAGCCTCCCTCACCCCACTCCAGCTCCTGCGAGTCATCCGGGGCCAATGGAAGAATGGGCCCCTCGAAGAACAACTCCAGCCGCTGAGCGTCCGCGAGGGCCTTGAGGCGGTGCAAGACGCCCGGCAGGTATGTGTCACTGAACCGACCTATCACTCCAACCCGCCGAAACGTCCAGTCAGACTCGGTCGGTCCGGGTCTCTCCGTCACGCGGTCTCCAGCGCAGAAGAAGAGGTGACCGACTTGCCCAGCATGGCCCTAACCTTCGTTTCGATGCCGGCGACATCGAGGCCCATCTCGGCGAGCAGGACTTCCCGTCCCCCATGTGCGATGAAGCGGTCGGGGATTCCCATGCACTCGAGTCGCACCGGCCGGTCCCCGGCCAGACTCGCGATTTCACGTGCCATGTAGGATCCGAATCCGTTCACTACGGTGCCCTCTTCCAAGGTGACCACCTTGTCGTGACGCGCCACGATTGCCTCGAGGGCCTCACGGTCGTATGGCTTGAGGAAGCGACAATTCACGACCGTCGCCTCGATCCCACGCGCCGAAAGAGTCTGTGCCGCCTCCAGGGCGGGTAGTACCATGGTCCCGGTGGCGAGAAGCGCGATGTCCCCTCCCGTTCTCAGGGTCTCCCACGTGCCGTACTCCACGGCCGGAATCGCCGAGAGGGCCGGCACCTCCGCAGGAACCGCGTCCCGCGGCCAGCGGATCGCGAACGGCCCGTCATGCGAGACGCCGAGCCGCAACAACGCCAGCATCTCGCTACCGTCTTTGGGCGCCGTCACGGTCATGCCCGGAACCAGTAACATGTAGGCGATATCGGAGATACCGTGGTGTGTCGGCCCGTCCGGTCCGGCGATTCCCGCCCGGTCCATGCAGAAGACCACGGGAAGGTGCTGGAGCCCAACGTCGTGCACGATCGAGTCGAAAGCGCGTTGGAGGAAGGTCGAGTAGATACAGACCACGGGGCGCACGTTGGGCTGGGTCGCCATGCCCGCAGCGGACGTGACCCCGTGCGCTTCGGCGATGCCTACGTCGAAGAATCGGTCCGGGAACGCCTCCCCGAAAACGTCAGTGCTGGTCCCATCCGGCATGCCGGCGATGATCACGACGACGCGATCGTCCTGTTCCCCGAGCTCTTTCAGGCCACGCCCGAACACGTTCTGGTACCGCGGTAACCCGCCGCCGCTCTTCCTGCTGTTCTGACCCGTGATCTTGTCGAAGGGGGAAGCTGCATGCCACTTGTAGGCGTCCTCTTCAGCCGGGCCGAACCCCTTTCCCTTCTGGGTCAGAACGTGCACCAGAATCGGACCGCCGAGCTTCTTCACGTTAATCAGAGTGTCGACCAAATCATCGATATTATGGCCGTCCACCGGGCCGATGTACCTGAAGCCCAGTTCCTCGAAGATCATGCCCGGGACGAACAAGTTCTTCACGCTTTCCTCGGCGCGGCCCGCGATGGTCTCCATGACCTTGCCCATGGTGCCCGGCGCGCGGCTCAGAAGCTCCTTCACCTCGTCACGGACGCGGTTGTACACCGGGTGGGTTATCATGCCCGTGAGGTATTTGTTCATGGCGCCCACGTTCGGCGCGATGGACATGTCGTTGTCGTTCAAGATGACGATCAGGTCCCGTTCGGTATGCCCGGCGTTGTTCAGAGCTTCGTACGCGAGGCCACAACCCATGGCGCCGTCGCCGACGATCGCGACGACCTTGAAGTCATCACCATTGAGATCACGTCCGATCGCGGTACCGAGTGCGGCCGAGATCGACGTTGCCGCATGGCCGGCGCCGAAGTGGTCGTACTCGGATTCCGAGCGCATGAGGAACGGAGCGAGGCCGTCCTTCTGTCGAATGGTCGGAAGTCGCTCGCTCCGCCCGGTGAGGATCTTGTGGATGTACGCTTGGTGGCCGGTGTCCCACACGAGCTTGTCGCGGGGTGTGTCGAAGACGTAGTGAAGCGCCACCGTGAGCTCCGCCACGCCCAGACTGGCCCCGAAATGACCACCAATCTTGGACACCACATCGATGTGGCGGCCACGAACCTCGTCTACGAGCCGCTTGAGCTCCGATCTGGGAAGCTCGCGAACGTCCTCGGGTAAGTTGATGCCCTTCAACAGCGACACGTCTGAGACTCCTTCTTCTGATCCCCGCCGCGCAAGGCATAAAGATAGCCCTACGGGTCAATCTGGCACCACGGTTCAAGCACTTTCGCCGGTTAGCGCTTCCGGCTCACGACATAGTTCGCCAAAGCCCAGAGGGCTGGTGCATGGACCCCCGCCTCTCCCAAGGCCTGCCGCGCCTCGGCAACGAGCTCGCCCGCGCGGCGGCCGGCCTCCTCGAGACCGTAGAGCGAGACGTAGGTACTCTTACCCAAGGCTGCATCACTCGGGTTCTTGCCCAGGTCTCCAGCCGACGCCGTCGCGTCCAACAGATCGTCCGCAACCTGAAAAGCCAGGCCAATGGCGCTCGCATAGCGCTCGAGCGCGCCCAGCGTGCGCTCCTCCGCCCCCGCCGCCAGCGCCCCCACCACTAGCGAACACGTCAGAAGGGCACCGGTCTTGCGGCGGTGAAGCCCATCCAGCTCCTCAGCGGTCAGGGCTTGGTCTTCGCCGAACAAGTCCAAGACCTGTCCACCCACCATTCCGCCGGATCCCGCAGCCCGATTCAACTCCAGCACGACCTGCCTGGCCACCGTCTGGTCACACCCCAGAGCCAGGCAGGCGCCCCAAGCGTGGCAGGAAGCGGCAGGGATCAACGCAAGGGCGGCTCTCGCAGTTTCGGCCTCACCGAACAGGGTGTGGGGCGTCGGCGTCCCGCGACGTAAATCTGCATCGTCCATACATGGTAAGTCGTCATGCATCAACGAGTAAGCATGAATCAGTTCGAGTGACACTGCAAGATCATAGGCGGCCTCCGAAGCCTCTCCACCACAGGCCTCGTGAGCAGCCACGCAGAGGATCGGACGCAGTCGTTTTCCGCCGCTCATCACACCATGTCGCAGCGGTTCTCTCAAGGCGGGCGGAAGCGTCGGGAGCAGCCCCGCCAACGCTCTTTCCAGCGCCCGCTCGACCGCCGGACGCTGTTCGGCCAAAAAGGCCTCAACGTCGAAGTCCCGCACTACTCCGTTCACTCGCTCCCCTCTCCGAACGGGCGGACTTCCTTCTCGCTCAGGAGCTCCTCCACCCTCAACTCAGCCTTCGCGAGAAGCTCCTCCGCATGCCGCACATGGCCGACACCTTCCTCGAACAGGGCCAACGCCCGCTCCAAATCGGGCTCTTCGATCTCCAGCGTCCGCACGATCTCTTCTAACCGGCCTAGTCTGACCTCAAGCGTACTATCGTCCTGAGAAGAGGTGGTGCCCGTCCCATCGGTCCTATCAGTCATGCGCCGGCCTCGTCGCTCGTTTCCGAGCCAGAGGCCCGGCATTCCACCTGTCCATCCACAACCCTGAGTGAGAACTCGAGGCCGTCGGAAAAATCGCCCGTGCGTCGTAGCACACGCCCACTTGTGGCCAAGGGCACCGCGTACCCCCGGCCGAGCGTGGCCAGGGGCGATAGGGCCGTCATCGTTCCTGCCGCTACCTCCAGGCGCGAGCGTCGGATCGAGAGCGTCCGTTGTACGGCGCGGACGTTCCGCTCCGACAGCCCTCGCAGCGCGTCGCGCCGGGGAGTTATCAAGGAGGGGAGCGCGCGTGCGAGGCGTCCCCGCTGCCCCTCCAAAGAGGCTCGGCGACCTCGGACCACTCCACGAAGTCCGCGAGCCAACCGCGCAGCGCCAGCCTCCAGCATCGCTGTGATCGCCTCGCCGTCGGGCACGGCCGCCTCCGCCCCTACCGAAGGCGTGGGCGCCCTCAAATCGGCAACGAGATCCGCGATCGTCACATCCACCTCGTGTCCCACCGCCGAGATGACCGGAACCGGACACTCCACGATCGCACGCGCCACGGACTCTTCGTTGAAGGCCC
Source organism: Longimicrobiales bacterium (assembly GCA_048061375.1). Classification (GTDB taxonomy): domain Bacteria; phylum Gemmatimonadota; class Gemmatimonadetes; order Longimicrobiales; family Gaopeijiaceae; genus JACZXQ01. The sequence goes on from JBGMRK010000094.1 coordinate 6,467, forward strand.
ACAGATCCTCGATGGATCCACCTCCACGTGCCGCAATCACGACGTCCACCAACCCAGAGGCTCCCAGGGAACGAATCGCCTCAGCCACCTCCAGCGCGGCCCCCTCACCCTGAACTCGGGTCGCACTCACGATGACGCGGACCCACGGCGCGCGTCGGGCGATGACGCTGAGGATGTCGCGGATCGCTGCACCGGTCGGAGACGTGGCGACTCCCACGCAGGTGGGAAACTCGGGAATGGCCCGTTTTCGCTCGTGGGCGAGGAGCCCCTCTCCCTCGAGCCGGGCCCGCAGTTTTTCGAACGCGAGCCGCCAGAGTCCCTCGGCTCCCTCTCCCTCCAGGGTGCGTACCACCAGCTGGCATTCACCACGAGCCTCGTAGATAGTGACGGAACCCAGCGCCCGAACCGTCATCCCTTCGTCAGGATCTGTGGGTAAGGCCGCCGCATCCGTGCGGAACATGACACAGCGCACCTGCGCTTCGTCGTCTCGCAGCGTGAAATAGCAGTGGCCGGACCGCGCCCGCTTGAAGTTGGTTACCTCACCGGTGACCCAGATCGAATCGAACGAATTCTCCAGCAAGAGCCGAAGTGCTCGATTCAATTGGGAGGGGGTCCACGCCTCCGGTTGGCCCGCTTCCAATGTGGAATCGCCATGGCCAGTGTTCTCACCACTCGCGTTCACATCATCGGGTGGGAACAGGTCGAAGTTTCTCTTATCGCTCACGCCCGCCTATCCGCTATCCCTCTATCCCGGCCAGCGCCACAGCCGCGTCGACCGTATTGGAGAGGAGCATCGTGATGGTCATGGGGCCCACACCGCCAGGAACCGGCGTGATGGCCGAGGCGACGGCGGCGGCCTCGTCGTACACGACATCGCCCACGTAGCGGTATCCCTTATCGGTCTCCGGGTCGTCCACTCGGTTGGAGCCGACGTCGATCACCACGGCCCCCGGCTTGATCATGTCCCCGGTTATGGTTTCAGGACGCCCTATCGCCACGATCAAGATGTCCGCGAGCCTGGTGATGTAACCGAGATCAGGTGTCCTGGAATGGGCCACCGTGACCGTCGCGTTTCCGCCTGGCCCCTTTCGCACCAACAACGAGGCCATCGGACGACCCACGATATTGGACCGGCCCACCACGACCGCGTGTTTGCCGGCCGGGTCGTTCCCAGATCGCATCAGGAGCTCGATGATGCCGGCCGGAGTGCACGGAACCAATACGTCGTCGCTGCCCGTGGCCAGTTTCCCGACGTTCAGCGGATGGAAGCCATCGATGTCCTTAGCCGGATCGATCGCGAGCAGGACTTTCGACTCATCAATGCCGTCGGGCACGGGTGATTGGACGAGGATGCCATGGATATCGGGGTTCCCGTTGAGACCCGCCACGACGCCGAGCAACTCATCTTCGGACGTATCTCCCGGTAGAGTAACCTGCTGGGAGTGGAGGCCGAGTTGGCCGGCAGCCTTGTTTTTCATACGAACGTACATGTGGCTGGCCTGGTCCTCGCCGACCAGCACCGTCGCCAGACCCGGCACCAACCCGTTGCTTGCCTTCAGACCGGAGACACGCTGCCCGATCTCAGCTCGAATCTGGTCTCCGATCTCCTTGCCGGAAATAATCTTTGCTGCCATGGCCTCCGTACGCTCACGCCTTCAGTACCCAGGGACCCACGAAACGGTGAAAATAACACATTCTGGCCTCGAGACGGTCTCCTCCGGTCTATCGGGCGAAGTCCACCGCTCTGGTTTCTCGCACTACCACGACCTTGATCTGTCCAGGGTATTGCAGCTCGCCTTCTATGCGACGCGCGACCGCCTCGGAAATCCGCGCCATTTCCACGTCGCTGACCTTTTCCGGTTCGACCATCACACGTAGTTCGCGGCCGGCCTGAATCGCGAAGCAACGCTCTACGCCCGGATACTCCATGGCGATCTCTTCGAGCTTCTCCAGGCGCTTCACATACCCCTCGAACATTTCACGTCGAGCGCCCGGACGTGACCCGGAAATCGCGTCCGCAGCGCTCACCAAGAAGGTTTCGGGGAAAAAATGCGGCTCTTCGTCGTGATGTGCCTTGATCGAGTTGAGCACGACCTTCGATTCATCATGTTTCTTGCACAGGCGGTACCCTAACTCGACATGCGTGCCCTCATGTTCATGGGTGAGTCCCTTGCCCACGTCGTGGAGCAGCCCTGCCCGCTTGGCTTCCTGCACATCGAGACCCATCTCGGCCGCCATGCTGCCCGCGAGGATAGCGACCTCTTTGGAGTGCTGGAGTTGATTCTGACCATACGAGGTCCGAAACCTGAGGCGACCGAGCACTCCGACAATCTCAGGGTGAACGTCGTGGATACCGAGTTCGTAGAGCACCTCCTCGGCGGCCTCTCGCATGGCCACCTCGACCTCTTTCGCACTCTTCTCCACGATCTCCTCGATACGGCCCGGGTGGATGCGGCCATCTTCGATCAGCCGCTCGAGCGCGATGCGGGCCACCTCCC
>JBGMRK010000095.1:0-3470 GCA_048061375.1 Longimicrobiales bacterium
AACCAGGCTTTCAGGGGGCCTGATGCACCCGACAGACGTCTCTCACCCAGATTACTACCACAAGGTCGTCGATTGTCAGTGGGCCTGCCCGGCTCACACCAACGTCCCCGATTACATTCGTCTCATCGCCCAGGGACGCTACACCGATTCGTACCTCCTCAACCGGGAGTCCAATGTGTTTCCGGGCATTCTGGGGAGGACGTGCGACCGGCCGTGTGAGCCGGCCTGCCGGCGTGGCCGCCTCCCGGACGAGGGGCCTGTGGCCATCTGCCGGCTCAAGCGCGTCGCATCGGACTTGCGGGGTGACGTCCAGGACTCCCTTCCCAAGATCCCGGAGAAGAAGAACGGAAAGCGGGTGGCGTTGATCGGAGGGGGACCCGCCTCGCTGACGGTAGCCAACGACCTCATGCCCCACGGCTACGAGTGCGTGTTGTACGAGCAGCACGACAAGCTGGGCGGCCTCATGCGGACCAACATCCCCGCGTTCCGGCTGCCCGAGAGCGTGCTGGACGAAGAGATCGCGATGATCATCGACATGGGTGTCGAGGTCCACCTGAACTCCCCCGTCGAGAGTCTCGGGAAGTTGCTCGACGACGGTGGGTTCGACGCGGTCTTCGTCGGCACCGGCGCGCCGCGCGGAAAGAACCTCGAGATTCCGGGCCGCTACGATAGCGACAAGATCTACATCGGGATCGACTGGCTCGAGTCCGTGGCGTTCCAGCACGTCGACTCGATCGAGGAGCGCGTGCTCGTGATCGGCGCGGGCAACACCGCGATGGACTGCTGCCGGACCGCGAAGCGCTTGGGCGGAACCGACGTCAAGGTTATGGCCAGGAAGCCGCGTGCCCTCTTCAAGGCGTCCGATTGGGAGCTGGAGGACGCCGAAGGCGAGGAGATCGAGATCCTGGAGCACCACTCGCCGGTGGACTTCGTGATCGAGGACGGGGTGCTCAAGGGCATGCACTTCGACATCGTGGAGTGGCATGAGGGTGAGGACGGGCGCCTGGTGTCGACGACCCTCGAGACCATCTTGATCCCATGTGACGCAGTGATCCTCGCCATCGGCCAGGACAACGCCTTCCCGTGGATCGAGCGGGACATCGGCATCGAGTTCAACTCGTGGGATATGCCGGTCGTGGACCGGAAGACGCATCAGAGTACACGCCCGGGGGTTTATTTCGGGGGTGATGCGGCGTGGGGGCCCGAGAACATCATCTGGGCGGTTGAGCACGGACATCAGGCCGCCGTGTCGGTGCACAACCAGTGCCAGGGTATTCCGCTCGACCAGCGGCCCCCGTTCGGCATGAACCTCCTCTCCCAGAAGATGGGGCTTCACGAGTGGAGCTACTCCAACGACTTCAATCCCGAAAACCGCACTCCCATGCGGTACGCCGATCTGGAGAAGCGGCTCAAGGAGATGAATATCGAGGCGGAGCTGGGTTACGATCTCCGGGAGACCGCCAGGGAGGTCGAGCGCTGCCTGAACTGCGACATCCAGACGCACTTCACGCCCACCCTGTGCATCGAATGCGACGCCTGCATCGACGTATGTCCGCTCGACTGCCTCACCATCACCTACGGTGGGGAGGAAGGTGATCTCCGGGGCAGGTTGACCGCTCCGGCCGAGAACACCGACCAGGACATCTACGTCTCGGAAGATCTCCCCCAGACAGGGCGGGTGATGGTGAAAGACGAAGACCTGTGCGTGCACTGTGGGCTTTGCGCAGAGCGCTGCCCGACCGCCGCGTGGGACATGCGCCGATTCGAGCTCTACATCCCCTACGCAGGACAATCGTGGCCAACAACGATATCGACCGCGTCAACGACTTCGCTCTGAAGATCGGCACGGTGAACGGCACTGGCTCGGCCAGCGCCAACGCCATGCTTATGCAGGCGATCTTCCGCATGGGCGTGCCCGTGTCGGGGAAGAACTTGTTCCCGTCGAACATCCAGGGCATGCCGACGTGGTACGAGATTCGCGTGAACAAGCACGGGCACCTTGCCCGGACGCCCGACTTCGACCTCATGGTTGCGATGAACGCGCAGACGTACGCGCGCGACATCGAGGAGGTGGTGAGCGGGGGCTACGTGATCTACGACTCGACGCACCCCCTCGACGAGGACCTCCTGCGTGACGACGTGACCTTTTTCGGGATTCCGTTCGCCGGCATGTGCCTGGAGAACTTCAAGGGGGCGCGAGTCCGGATCCTGATGAAGAACATCGCGTACGTGGGTGCGCTCGCGGCGCTCATCGAGCTGGACGTGGACCTCATTCGGGAGATGCTCGCGGAGAAGTTCGCCGCGAAACAGAAGCTCATCGACTCGAACATGCGGGCCATCTCGCTGGGCTACGACTACGCACGCGAGAACTTCGAGTGCCCCTTGCCCGTGCGCGTGGAGCCTATGGACGCCACCTCCGACTCGGTTCTCCTCACGGGCAACACCGCGGCCGCGCTCGGTTGTGTCTACGCGGGGGCTACGGTAGGTGCTTGGTACCCGATTACGCCGGCCACCTCGATCATGGATGCCTTCAAGGAGTTCTGCGGACGTTTCCGGAAGGATCCGGAGACGGGCAAGAACCTCTACTGCATCGTCCAGGCCGAGGACGAGTTGGCCGCGATCGGCATGGTGATCGGAGCGAGTTGGTGCGGGGCGCGAGCGTTCACGAACACGAGCGGCCCCGGGCTCTCGCTAATGAGCGAGTTCCTTGGGCTCGCCTACTATGCGGAGGTCCCGGCCGTCGTGTTCGATGTACAACGCGCGGGCCCCTCGACGGGGATGCCTACACGCACGCAGCAGGGGGACCTCTTCACGGTCGTCTATGCTTCGCACGGCGACACCAAGCATATCGCCTTTTTTCCGGCCGACCCCGAGGAATGCTTCTACTTCTCGGTCGCGGCCTTCGATCTCGCGGAACGCTTCCAGACTCCGGTGTTCGTCGTCTCGGATCTGGACATCGGCATGAACGATTGGGTGGTGCCGCGGCTCGAGTGGGACGAGGGCTACACCCCCGACCGGGGCAAGGTGCTCACGGCGGAGGATCTCGAGGCGGTCGAGAAGTTCCACCGCTACGAGGACGTGGACGGGGATGCGATCCCCTACCGCACACTTCCGGGCGTCCACCCGAAGGGCGCGTACTTCACGCGCGGCTCGGGGCACGACCGGTACGGCCGGTACACCGAAGACGCCGAGCCCTACAAGGACGTCATGGACCGGATTGCGCGCAAGATCGAGAGCGCCGCAGCAGCCGTGCCGAAGCCGGAGGTACGCATGGCCATCGACGCACCCTTTGGCCTCGTTACGATCGGCGCTTGCCGGGGCGCGGTGCTCGAGGCGCTCGAGCGACTCGAGGCGGACGGCATCGAGATCAGCTACATGAGGGTTCGGGGCTTTCCGTTCCACACCAGCGTCGGACAGTTCATCAACGACCACGAGATCACGCTCGTGGTCGAGCAGAACCGTGATGGCCA